>JAUWWO010000130.1 GCA_030616825.1 Candidatus Margulisiibacteriota bacterium
CAAGCATATCGGGGGATATACCGGTTAATTCGGTGATTTCAGCTGACAGAGAGTTTTCAGGTCGAATTAGTTTATTAAATATATCCTTTATCTCTCCGGCTTCTGTCTTCAGAGCCCCGATTTCTATTATCTCATGCTGCACCGGATCAAGCCCGGTAGTTTCGATGTCCACTATTGTATACTGTGCTTTTCCCAGTTCGTTTGATTTTCCTCTAAGCTGCTCTCGGGCATGAGATAGGAATTTGTATTCCTCTTCTAAACGTTTGAATTCCTTACTATCTAAAAAGCTCGTATCTATATTTTTTCCCTCCCTGCTGCTATTTATGTTTGGGCAATTCGTTTTGCGCGTCTCCGCACTCGCAGTCTTTCTCTTCTTCTTTTTCTGCGCCTGCGTATCTCTTTTTGTTTCTCTCTCATAGGTTGCCTCCTTTCTAGCGAATATCGATTAATTCGTATTCTCTGCTTCCCAGTCCGATTTTCTCAGCGTATTTAAGCTGTACTGACCAATCAACATTTGGGTAGAGTGTTCGGAATTTGTCTTCTCCTGAGATTCTACCCTTGGCCTTATTTGTGAGATCAACACTTGCCTGGTCAATGGCCACGATGTCCACTGAAGCTAAGATGCCTATGTTTGGGACGATCGGAGGATCGTTATGCGGGTAGCAATCACAGTTTGGAGATATGTCTAAAAGAAAATTAAAGAATGCGACCCCCCCCTTTTTACCGGCAAGGACTCCGTATGCATATTCTGCCATTTTTTCCTGGACGGAATCAGGTGTTCCGGCCCAGGATATGGCAATGGCTCCAGTGGGGCAAACTGCAATGCATTCCGCGCAACCGATGCATTTTGTCATATCGATGTGTGCAGCTCCTTCGATGAGTGAGATCGCATTCGTTGGGCACCATTTTATACACTCTCCATCACCTGTGCAGGTATTGGTGTCCACTTTTGGGATTATATCAGCGTGCATCCTCTGTTTGCCGGCTTTGCTTCCCAGCCCCATGCCAATGTTCTTTATTGATCCACCAAATCCTGTGCAATCGTGGCCTTTGAAATGGGTGAGAACTATAAGGGATTTGGTAGCTACAACCGCTCTGGCTAGGCTCAGTTCATTAAAGTGCTTAAGGTTCACTGGGATTTTTTCCACATCATGGCTATCCGGTCCGTCAGCGATCACAACTTCTACTCCCAGGGTCTCAAGTGAATATCCGTGCGCTTTTGCCGACTCTAAGTGAGTTTTTGTATCCGATCTGCCTCCCTTGTACAGGGTGTTGGCGTCGGTTAAGAATGGAACTCCGCCTGCCTCCTTAACCTTGTCAACAATTGGCTTTACATACCGTGGTTTTAAGTACGCCTCGTTTCCAGGTTCTCCAAAATGGAGTTTTATGGCTACAGAATCTCCCTTGGCTATAACATCTTTTGCAACCGCGTCAAATAACCTGGGGATTTCCCCTATAAGGTCAACCTCTGATTTCTTTAACAGGAAAACTTTTGATGGCAACTTTTCTTTCCTCCGGTTAATGCCTCGGTTTCATCGGTTGTATGGTATTCTTAAACTTAAAGGGTTCGGTCCCCTCTTCAGGTGGTCGAATTTTGGTCGTGGGGTATGGTAATGGAATCTCTTTTGTGGAAGTCTCAGGGTAGACTTCTGGGCTCCTCTCCGAAATGCTTGGAAGAATTTTTCTTATCTCATAAAGCTTTTCCACATCTATTATTTCGGTTACGACTTCTTCCCCTTCCCCTCCTTCTTTAATTGTCTCTCCATAAGGTCCAATGATCATGGAATGACCGAAGTACTCGATACTTTCCATTTTTCCCACCCTGTTGCATCCAACAACAAAGAGCTGGTTTTCTATTGCTCTTGCTCGCAGCAGCACCTCCCAGTGCTCAAGTCTTGGGTGTGGAAACTGTGCTGGGATACAGATTATCTCTGTTCCCTTAAGTGCTATCTGCCGGAAGAGTTCAGGGAATCTTATATCGTAGCAGATGGCAATTCCTATCTTTGCGAGGTGTGTATTCCAGTACCCCGGCTCAGTTCCTCCTGTGAAGAAGTCCTTCTCGCCTATTTCGGCAAACAGGTGGACTTTCCTGTATTTTCCCGCAACCTTTCCAGCTGGGTCAATTAGGTAGGAGGTGTTGTGGAATTTGCCAATGGCTTCCTCACACAATGTTCCTGAGACAATAAATGATTTATATTTATATGCTATATCTGCAAGTAAACTTAGGATGTCGTCAACATATGAAGGAGGAAGATTTGCCATAGACGCATAATCGAAGCCAACGGGCCACATCTCAGGGAGCACTATTAGATTTGATCCTCGTTCTCCTGCTTTTTCAATTAGTCGGAAGGATTTCTCCACATTTCTTTTTAAATCGCCTAGTTTTATATCCATCTGAATTGCAGAAATCGTTATTTTTCTCATCTTTTTTCTCCTGAAAGCTCTTCCACCTTCTTGAGATAATCTAGTGCATTTCGAACTTCCCGCATATCCTGCCAGGTGAGCCACTTTGGGCTGCCTTTCTCCTTTGATGGGTTTCGCAAGAGATACGAAGGATGAAATATGGGCATAACTGAGATATCAGTCCCAGGGAGTTTAAACCACTTGCCTCTTATCTTTGTTATGGCTTCACTCTTGCCTAGGACGGTCTTTGTTGC
>JAUWWO010000042.1 GCA_030616825.1 Candidatus Margulisiibacteriota bacterium
GTTTTAGAGAACCAAACATAACCCGGTTGTGCCACAGCTTTCTCTATCTCAGCTTCAACCTCGTGTCTCGAAGCCTCCTCCTCTATGGACTCATCAAATGGAGGAACTTCATAGTTTTTCCCAAGGATATGGGCTGCCTCACCGAGCAGTAGCTCAAATATCTGACCGATATTCATCCTTGAAGGCACTCCCAGGGGATTAAGAATCACGTCAATTGGAGTGCCATCCGGAAGATAAGGCATGTCCTCCTCTGGAAGGACTTTGGCCACAACTCCCTTGTTACCATGTCTTCCAGCAAGTTTATCCCCTATAGATACCTTTCTATGATGAGCCACATAAACTCTAACCAATTCATGCACTCCAGGAGGAAGTTCATCTCCCTTCTCTCTCAAGAAATGCTTTACATCCACAACCTTCCCACCCTCACCGGGTGGAACTCGAAGGGATGTATCCCTCATGTCCCTGGCCTTGTCTCCAAAGATGGCCCGTAGTAACTTCTCCTCAGCAGGAAGTTCTGTCTCCCCTTTTGGAGTAACTTTCCCCACAAGGATATCTCCTGGTCTCACTTCCGCACCAATACGAATAATACCTACCTCATCCAGGTTCTTTAGTGCTTCTTCGCTTACATTTGGTATCTCACGGGTAATCTCCTCCATACCTAGTTTTGTGGCTCTTACCTCTATCTCGTGTCTTTCTACATGAATAGAGGAAAAAATATCTTTCTTAACAAGCCGCTCGCTTAAGAGTATAGCGTCTTCGTAGTTGAAACCTTCCCAGGGCATAAAAGCAGCCAATATATTTCTTCCAAGAGCAAGTTCCCCCCTATCCGTTGCTGAGGCATCAGCTATGACCTGTTCTTTTTTCACCTTCTGACCAACTGAAACAATAGGTCTCTGATGCAAACAGGTGTTTTGATTGCTCCGCTGGAATTTCATCAGCTTGTAACTCTCTTTTTTCCCGCTGGATGTCCCGATCACAATTTCCTCTGCTGTCACTCTCTTAACCCTGCCAGACGATTTTGCAATAATCATTAGCCGCGAGTTTTCTGCTACCTGTTTCTCAAGCCCGGTTCCAACATATGGAGCCTCAACCTTAAGTAGAGGGACTGCCTGGCGCTGCATATTTGCACCCATGAGCGCTCGGTTTGCATCGTCATGCTCAAGAAATGGAATCAAACATGTTGTCACCCCAACAAGTTGTTCAGGGGCAACTCCTACATAATCGATCTCGGTTCTTGTCGCAAAGACGAACTCCCTCTTGTAGCGTACAGGTATCTGCTTATCCAGTATCCTTCCGGTTCTGTCAACTCGAACGTCGCAAGGACCTATCTTATACATATCGTCAAGATCCGCAGTAAGATATTCGACCTTCCCCGTGATTCTTCCTTTGGAAACCTTCATGTAAGGGGTTTCGATAAAACCATACTTATTAACCCTGGCATAGGCTGCAAGAGAAGCAATGAGTCCTGCATTTGGCCCTTCTGGAGTTTCAATAGGACATATCCTTCCATAGTGCGATGGATGGATATCTCTTACCTCAAATCCAGCTCGCTCCCGCGTTAATCCCCCTGGCCCCAGTGCACTGAGTCTCCTTTTGTGCGTTAGCTCGGCTAAAGGATTGGTTTGGTCCATAAATTGAGAAAGTTGGCTCGAACCAAAGAATTCTCGAATCACTGCTGTAAGAGGTCTTATGTTTATCAGCTGTTGAGGAGTTGTGCCCTCCGCTCCTTTAATAACTATCTGCTCCCGCACTAGCCGCTCTACACGAGCAAGGCCAATCCTGAATTGTCGCTGAAGCAGTTCCCCCACGGAGCGCACCCTTCTATTTCCCAAGTGATCTATATCATCAGGCATCCCATCTCCTAAATTTATGTTTATCAAATACCTACCCATTCCAAGCAGATCCTCTTTAGTAAGGATGTGGATATCCTCTGGAATCTTAAGAGCTAACTTGCGATTCATCTTGTACCGTCCGACTTTCCCCAGGTCATACCTCTTTGGATTAAAGAACAGATTATTAAGATAAACCTCCGCACCATTAACAGTAATTGGGTCACCTGGTCTCATCTTTTTGTAAACCTCTATTAAGGCCTCCTCCCTAGGTCTTATTGGACCTTCCTTAAGAGTTCGCCTTTTATATTCACCATCAACAAATGCTCCGAGTATTTCCTTTTCAGTACAACCCCCAGCACAAAGTAGTGTAGTCATGGGGATCTTGCGAGTTCTGTTTATTCTAGCGTATATCGTATTCGACGCATCGGTCTCTATCTCCAGCCAAGAACCCCTATCGGGGATAACTGAGGCATAATACACAGTACGCCCAGCACGCTCGATCTTTTTGTTCTCTCTATAATAAACCCCTGGGGACCGGACTAGCTGGCTCACTATAACCCGCTCGGACCCATTTATAACAAAGGTCCCTCTATCTGTCATCATTGGGAGGTCACCAATAAAAACATTCTGTGATTTAACCTCTCCACTCTCTTTATCCACAAGCCTCGTTGTAACTTTAAGTGGAGCAGAATACGTGATTTCCCTAATGAGACACTCCTCCACAGAGTACTTTGGCTCCCCGAGCTTAAAAGCACCAGTAAAGTGAAGCTCAAATCTCTTCTCATATCCTCTTATAGGCGAGATATTTTGAAGTTCCTCCTTAAGTCCCTCCTTGAGAAACCATTTAAATGATTCCCGCTGTATCTCAAGAAAGTCCGGAGGCTCAATCACTCGTTTTCGAGCTTCCTTACAGAGTAGTTTTCTTTGAGAAATTTTACGGGCCAATGTTTTACCTCCAAGTTTACTTTATTTCTGCTTTTCCTCCCTCTGCTTCGATCTTCTTCTTTATTGCCTCGGCTTCCTCCTTCTTAATTCCTTCCTTTATCGGCTTAGGAGTTGAATCCACGAGTTCCTTTGCTTCTTTGAGTCCTAAACTTGTAACTTCTCTAATTGCCTTGAGCACCTGGATTTTTTTGTTCCCTGTGCTTGTTAACACCACTGTAACCTCTTCTGGTGCAGCTCCTCCTTCAGGAGCCCCCACAGCACCTCCTGCAGCAGCCGCAGCAACAGGCATCGCTGCACTGACCTCAAATTTCTCCTCAAGATTTTTTACCAAATCTGCAAGCTCAAGCACTGTCATTCCTTCGATCGCGGTCATAATATCCTTTATCTTAGACGCCACTTTCGTCACTTCCTCTCACCT
The DNA here is from genome assembly GCA_030616825.1 of Candidatus Margulisiibacteriota bacterium. Next base: position 3,196 of record JAUWWO010000042.1, read on the forward strand.
CCTTCTTCCTTTCCTTTTTTATCTTTAATTGCCTGAAGCGCATAAACCAATTTAGCTATTGTGTTCTTAAGGGTAAAAACCTAAACAATGAGTGGGGATTTAACCCTAAAAACCACCTTGGCAAGCAGCTCCTCCCTGGAAGGTAGCTTTGATATAGCCGTTATCTCCTGGACCGTTGCGGGTTTCCCTTCAAAAACTCCACCTTTAATTACAGGTCTCTCGTTCTCAGATATAAATTTTGCCAGGACCTTTATCGGCCCTATTGGATCTTCAAATCCCAGAAGGATCGCTATGGGACCAGTAAGGAGCGATTTTAAAGCTGCAAACTCCTGGGCTATAAAAGCACGCTCAGAAAGAGTGTTTTTAACAACCTTAAACTCTGCTCCTTTCTCGTAAAGCTTCTTCTTTAGCTCTGTAATATTCTTAACTGTCATTCCTCTATAATCTGCGAGTATCGTAACAGTTGAGCCTTCAATTTTTTTCTTAAGCTCCATTATAATTTCTTTCTTTATCTGCTTTTTCATGTTCTCTTCTCCAACCTAAATCTATCCAGTAACTTTTTTGGGGTCAACTTTTATCCCCGGTCCCATTGTCGAGGAAATGGTTATGGATTCAATGTATTTTCCCTTTATGCCCGACGGTTTTGCTCTATTTACTGCTTCAAAAATGGAATGAAAATTCTTGAGCACTGCCGCATCATCAAAAGAAACCTTGCCCATCTTGAGGTGCAATACCCCGGTTTTATCGGATCTGAATTCGATCCTGCCAGATTTAAATTCTTTGATGGTCTTGGCAACATCATTAGTAACAGTCCCTGATTTTGGATTTGGCATAAGCCCTCGCTGCCCCAGAATCTTTCCCAGTCTCCCAACAAAACTCATCATATCCGGGGTTGCAATGAGTACATCGAAATCCAGCCAGCCACCTTTGATTTTCTCTATGAGATCTTCCCCGCCAACGAAATCAGCACCGGAATTCTCAGCCTCTCCTATCTTTTCCCCTTTTGCTATAACTCCAACACGCACAGATTTCCCAACCCCTGCAGGGAGCACAACGGTTCCCCTCACCTGCTCACCTTTTTTGGGATCAATGCCAAGAACTACTGCGAGATCTACTGTCTCATCAAATTTTGCAAATGAACTCTGTTTAATGAGTTTAACTGCGTCGGCTGGGGAATAGAGTTTGCCCGGCTCTATCTCCTTAACCTTTTCTTTATACTTTTTTCCTCTAAGTTTCATTTTCAAACACACTTCTTTGGTTTTTTTATTTTTCTACCGTAATACCCATGGATCTGGCGGTACCCTCAATAATCTTTACCGCCGCATCAAGGTTTTCTGCATTTAAATCGGGCATCTTTATCTTTGCAATTTCCGCAACCTGGGCAACTGTCACCTTGCCCGCTTTCGTCTTTGGAGTATCCCCCGAACCTTTCTCCACTCCTGCCGCTTTTGCCAGAAGCTTTGCAGCAGGCGGAGTCTTTAATATAAATGTAAACGACCTGTCCTTGTATATTGTTATTTCAGCGGGTATAACGGTATCGCCCTTGTCCTTGGTGGCGACATTATAAGCCTTACAAAATTCCATAATATTTACCCCGTGTTGCCCAAGGGTAGGCCCAATTGGGGGCGCAGGGTTTGCTTTGCCCGCCTGAATCTGTAATTTAAGTTTAGTCACAATAGTCTTTTTTGGTTTCGCCATCTTATCCTCCTAGCTATACAATACGCTGCACTTGCTCAAAATTCACTTCAACAGGAGTATCCCGGCCAAAGATGCTGATCAGTGTTTTCAATTTTCCTTTTTGTGCATTCACTTCATCTACTGTGCCCGTATATCCTCTAAAAGGTCCGCTTATGATGCGTACGGCCTCTCCCTTCTCAAATGTTACCTCGAGCTTTTCTTCCTTAACTCCGATTTGTTTTAATACCCGCTGCATCTCTCTATCCACAACAGGAGTAGGCATCACCTTTGTCCCTATGAACTTCGCAACTCCAGGAGTTCCCCGTATTACATACCAGGATTCATCGTCAAGGATCATCTCGATGAAAACATATCCCGGGAACATCTTCCGAACCTTCTCAACTCTGTTTCCCTCCCTAAGTTCTACGGTCTCTTCACTGGGAACCAGGACCCGGAAGACCTTGTGTTGCATATTATTATTCTGCACATTTCTCTCAATGCTCTCCTTAACCCTGTCCTCCTGCCCCGAGTAGGTTTGTACCACATACCATTTCCTCTCACCTTTTTCCTCTTCTTTTTCCTTCTTCTTCCTTTTTGCTCTTTTCTTTTTCGGTTTTTCTTCTTTCTCTTCTTTTGTCTTCTCTTCGGCTATCTTCTCTTCTGCTTTTTTCTCAACCTCAACCTCAGCCTTAGCCTCAACCTCAGCCTTA
>JAUWWO010000003.1 GCA_030616825.1 Candidatus Margulisiibacteriota bacterium
CCCGCCTGGAGCTACGACGAGAGCACTTCATGGGAATCATCAGAGTCAGGTTTCTTCTTTATAGACGGAAAGCTAAAGAAACCCGGAGCTACTCTCGAGGTCTACATGACTCCCTCCGGTGTATTCATCGGTGATGAAGGAGAAGGCAGAGGGGGCTTTGCAGGTGGAGTAAAACCAACTACCGATACCATCACCTTAGAGGCAGCAAACCATAACTACAGAGGAGTTGTCTTTCACTACTATCCAGCCACCGGCACTGGATCAATAGATGCAATGGGTGCAAGACCACATCCAACAATAGATAACGCTATACAGGGATGGACTTATGATGGGTCCGAGATCGAAAGTGTCAACATACCAGCAGATCTCACTGAACATTCTACTGTGGAATTTAGTGCCCCTGATGCTAATGGATTTGTTTCTGGAACGATAAGCGACCCAACAGGATACTCGACAACCTATAAAATGCTTATCTCCGATGTAGGCGGTAAATACCTGATCTTTGGAATATCCATCGATGGAGATGGAAACCCACAGAACTTCCTAGCTATCCAGACCGACTAATTAAATATTTATTTCAAATAGAGGCCGACCAGTCCGCCATAGGCGAATTGGTCGGCTTTTTATTTTGTTGAAGATAATACAGGAAATAGTATAATTAAGAAAATTTCTAAAGGAGACTTGAATGTATAAATCGATAAAACTCTCAGGAAACATCCTGCGCTGGCTTTTTCTTATTTTGGGCGCAATACTATTTGTTTACGGTTTCGGATACGGAAGATGGGATGCGGCAGTTGCGGGACTCTTTCTCATGCAATTTGGAATAGCAATATCGCTGAAACTCCGGATCATGGAGATCCGGGAAAAGATAGGAGGGTAAGCAATGGCCATAGCTAAGTCTGTAAAAAAGTTCCTAAAAGATAAAAAGGTAAAGTTTGAGACGAAAAAACACAAGGAAGTCTACACCGCTCAGGAGATCGCTGCGGCATCTCACATCCCTGGAGATGAACTGGCAAAGGTGATTGTGGCAAAAGCAAAGGAAGGATTTTTGATGGCCGTGCTTCCTGCAAGCTACAGGATCGACTTGAAGAAACTCAAAAGCGCAGTAGGCTCTACTGCTGATATAAAAATAGCTTCGGAGCGCGAGTTTAAAGATCTGTTCCCGGATTGCGAGATTGGTGCTATGCCTCCGTTTGGCAGTCTGTATAAACTTCCGGTAATCGCAGATAAGAACCTGGCACAAGACGAAAGGATCTCCTTCAATGCCGGGACACACAAGGAGCTCGTCAGGATGCGTTTTGCCGACTTCAAAAACATAGAAAGCCCTAGAATCGGGGATTTCGCGATCCACGTATAAGAGTCATCTGGCAGGAAGGAAGTCGAATGGAAAAACTGTTCCCAAAGATCAGCAAAGATCTTCAGGCGGCCATGAAGGCAAGGGATACCCTGCGGCTTGAGACGATCAGGATGATGAAAAGCAAGATACTTCTGGTCAACGCCAGAGGAGCTCTCCCTGACACTGAAATAATAAAGATACTGCTAAAATATATGAAGTCCCTCAAACAATCAATTGAGGAATTTAAAAAAGTAAACCGACCCGATGTTGCAGAAAAGGTGGAGAAGGAAATTAAGATCATTCAGGAATATTTGCCCAGGCAGCTTTCAGAAGAGGAGATAAGGGAGCTGGTTAAAAAAACTATTGCTGAGGTAGGCGCTTCTTCGCCAAAGGAAACAGGCCTTGTAATGAAGCGGATTATGTCGGAGCATGCAGGAATCGATGGAGCTGCTGTCAAAAAAATGGTTTCCGATTTTCTCAAGCCACCATTGCCCCCTCAGTAAATCTAAATCCAAAAATTCTTTATATGATTTTTCATAACAAAAGATATATAATGTTAGTTTGTAAAAAGGGAGGGTAAAAATATGAAAAAGTTCTTTAAATGGTCCTTTATAATTATCGCCATCTTAGTTGTTCTTGTTCTGGTCACAGCAATAGTACTTCCATTTGTTCTCCCTCTAGATAAAATCAAGGACTTCGTGGCAGCCAAAATGACGGAAACCTTGAAAAGGGAGGTCAGCATCGGACGGATCTCCTTCAACATATTTACCGGAATTGGAATAGATGATCTTAGGATCGGCAACAGAGCCGGGTTTTCAAAGGAGCCTTTCGTGAAGGCAGATAAGATCGAGCTCAGGTACGATCTCTGGTCTTTGTTTGCTAGAAAATTTAAAATTAACAAAGTTGCCATAGTGAGCCCTTCGATCCTCCTTGAGAAAAAAGGAGAAGAATTCAACTTCAGCGATCTCATTCCTGCGCCTCAACCCAAAGCCGAGTCAAAAGAAGCCAAACCCAAAAAGGAGAAGGCCAAGCCCCCAATAGCCATAGACGTATCATCCTTTCTAATAAAGGATGGAGCGCTTACTTACATTGAATATTCCAAGGGCCGGGAAAATAAAAGCGGGTTCAACGATCTGAATGTTAAGCTTTTTGGAATAACGATTGATTTCTCGAAGCCAATTGGTTTTGGAGCTTCGGCAAATGTCATATATCAAGGGAAGCCCGTGCCAGTCTCTGCTTCCGGGTTAGCAATTATGGATATGAAGCGGGACAAAGCAAGCATCCTAAATTTGAAGCTAAGCGCAGCTGGGGAGAGTATTTCCTCAAATATCTACATATCGAATTTATCTAAAAACCAAGACATTAAATTTAACTTAAACTCTAAGAAGATTAACGTGGATAAGTTCCTGGCAATAGTTTCTGGCAAAACTTCACCAAAGAAAAAGGTTCCTCCCCCACCTTATGGAACTTTTACAAAATCGATAAGCAGCCTTTCTGCCTCGCTTCCTTCCGGACTTAAAATAGACGGAAATATTACCTTAAAGAACATAACCTTCAAGGAAATGATCCTGGACAAGCTAAGCTTAAAGATTCTACTTGCCAAAAGGGTTCTCAAGATATACTCAAAGGAGAGTAGGGCATACGACGGGAAACTCAATGCTTCGGTGAAGATCGATTTCAACCAACCGGGACTGGCCTATGAAACAACTGATTTTATTGTTAGCGGATTCAACGCAACCCCAGCTACAAACGCCTTTGTTAAATCCTTTTTGACCAAGATGGAGGGTTCTGAGGACCTCATAGACAAGATCGAAGGAACCCTTTCTCTTGGGGTAAAGATTTCCGGATCCGGGGTGGAGATGCCCGAGGTACTAAAGAACGCAAAGGGAACTATTTCTTTTGAGCTTAAAGATGGAAAGCTCAAAAAGCTTAAATCCATTGAGAGCGTTGGGAGCAAAATCGGGTTGCCTACTTTTAAAAATGACATGGAAATAAAAATAGTTAAAGCAGATGTATCTCTCTCGGGTGGCATCCTCAAGGTCAACTCTCTACACGCCGATAATGGTGAAGCTGGCGATGTAGCTGTGGATTTCAAGGGTTCGCTTGATCTGATCAAAAAGAAATATGTAGCTGGTAACGTTCTGACGCTGCGCTTAAGCCCACGGATTACCCCGAAAGAACTGGATGCTTTCAAGGACAGCTCTGGCTGGGCGGTTCTTGAATTCGAGCTCACTGGCTCTCTCGCTAAACCTATCCCGGTTCCAAAACTAGAGAAGCCCTTAGAAAAAATAAAGGAAAGGGCAGCAGAAGAAGCAAAGGAAGAAGTCAAAAAAGAAGCTGAGAAAAAGCTCGATGAGCTGAAAGAAGAAGCCGGAGAAAAGTTAAAAGAGTTAATAAAGTTCTAAATCGTGAAGATAAAAGTCTGATATATTTTTGCCATCATTGCGCCAAAAACATGCAAGTTTTGCCCCTCTAAACCCGATATATATTATGGAGGACCTTATGAGACCCAAAATCACTATAATTACAATTTCTATAGTAGTTTTAATGCTGATGGCGTTTATCTTGCCTGCATTTGCATATGACAGCAACATATATTTCAAAATGCCGGTCAAAAAACTCCTTGTGGAACCAAAACATGAGGCACGTGAAGTTTATGAGATCCCCGTTGATGTGAAATTGCTTGGAATGAGTGAGGATGGAAACTGGTATAAGGTAAGGATCGAATTTGACCTGCTATTCTTCGGACACTATAAATATACCGGCTGGGTGTATGCGCCACTGGGAGAATATCTTTCCCAAAAATAGCAAGCCCCCAATCTGGCACAACTTGGTTTCTCAACATCGAAGTCATATTAAATATCCTCCCCTTGTTAAAAATTTCACACTTTGCTAAAATACACTGGTATGAGTGAAGAGCATGAAAAGCTTAAAAAACTACTAAAAGAGCGGGCCATAAAGACTGGTGAGTTTACCCTCTCCTCGGGTAAGAAAAGCAATTTTTATGTTGACTGCCGAAAAGTTACTCTTGATCCGCAAGGGGCGAAGCTGATCGGGAATATTGTTTTGAGTAAAATCAAGAATTTAAAAGTTGACGCTGTCGGTGGCTTGACCCTGGGCGCAGATCCTATCACCGCAGCTGTGGTAACGCTTGGAAACCTCCCCGGTTTTATTGTAAGAAAAAAAGAAAAGGAACACGGTACCAAACAGAAGATCGAAGGGATGATCGAGCCTGGCTGGAACGTAGTTATCGTCGAAGACGTCACAACCTCTGGAGCTTCCGCGCTTCAGGCAATTGAGGCTGCTGAGAGAGCAGGGGCGAAGGTTCTCAAGGTAATTGCTATAGTCGACCGCGAAGAAGGCGCTGCCGAAACATTGAAAAATTACGACTTCGATCCCATATTTAAGCAATCAGATCTGATATCCTGATTCCCTGATTCCCTGATAATCTGACATGCCCACGTAGCTCAGTTGGTTAGAGCGCGTCCTTGGTAAGGACGAGGTCACCAGTTCGATTCTGGTCGTGGGCTAAAGTTTTTAAGCCCTTGACAAAGCTATGCTTTTATGTGATATAATACCCGTCACTACACAAAGAAGGAGGAATTTATATGGCAAGGGAAAAGTTCGTAAGGGCAAAACCGCACATAAACGTTGGAACAATAGGTCACGTTGATCATGGGAAGACAACGCTCACTTCTGCAATAACCAGGGCTCTGGCCAAAAAAGGCCTGGCCAAGATAAAGACATTTGAGGAGATAGACTCTGCTCCAGAGGAGAAGGCGCGTGGCATTACCATAGCCATAGCCCACGTGGAGTACGAGACTGAGAAGAGGCACTACGCACACATAGACTGTCCTGGCCATGCAGACTATGTAAAGAACATGGTCATTGGAGCAGCGCAGATGGATGGAGCGATTCTTGTAGTCTCTGCAGCAGATGGCCCCATGCCCCAGACCCGGGAGCACATCCTTCTGGCCAAGCAGGTTAACGTTCCATACATAGTTGTATATTTAAACAAGATAGATATGGTTGATGACAAGGAACTGATCGATCTTGTGGAGGTGGAAACAAGGGATCTCCTAAAGAAGTACGAGTTTCCTGGAGACAAGGTTCCTGTTATTCGTGGTTCAGCGCTTAAGGCCATGGAGTGTGGATGTGGAAAGCCAGAGTGCGAAAAGTGCAAATCCATATTTGAACTTGTTAACGCACTGGATACTTACATTCCTGAGCCAAAGCGTGAGGTGGACAAGCCCTTCCTGATGTCCATAGAGGATGTATTCACCATAACCGGTAGGGGCACTGTTGGAACAGGCCGTGTAGAGAGGGGGAAGGTAAAGGTTGGAGAAGAGGTAGAGGTTGTGGGGCTTGGCAGTCACAAAAAGTCTGTGGTCACAGGAGTGGAGATGTTTCGAAAGACTTTAGACGAGGGTATAGCTGGAGACAACGTCGGAGTCCTGCTTCGAGGGATGGAGAAGGACGAGCTCAAGCGGGGCATGGTTGTGGCAAAGCCGGGGAGCATAAAACCTCACAAGAAATTCGATGCCCAGGTTTATGTTTTGACAAAGGAAGAGGGAGGCCGGCACACCCCATTCTTTTCCGGGTACAAGCCGCAGTTCTTCATAAGAACAACAGATGTTACTGCAGAGATAAAGCTCCCGGAGAAGGTAGAGATGGTCATGCCCGGAGATAACATTACTATGGGTGTGTCTCTGATCACTGATGTGGCCATTGAAGAGGGCATGAGGTTTGCAATACGAGAAGGCGGACACACTGTTGGAGCAGGAGCAGTATCGAAAATAATTGAATAATAATGACAAATTAAAAATGACAAACAAGGAATAATCGCCTACATTGTTTGACATTTGTCATTTGACATCTGGATTTAATGGGGGCCTTCACATTTTAAGGCTCCTTTTTAATTAAATAGGTGCTCCTTTGTTAAGACGATTACTCACAATTCTAATCTTTATCTTTGTCTCCGCTGCGGGAGGATTGCTCCTTGGAGATTATGTATATACAAACCAAAGGTTTCCTTCGAACACCCATATAGAAAACATAGCGGTCTCTGGCCTTAAAGTCTCGGAAGTAATAGAAAAACTTAAACAGGCTGATGTTAATACCTCCAGTTTAAAATTCATAACGATATTTTCCTCAACCAAAAGGTATGAGTATGCACCATCAGAGATAGGCGCATATATAAAACCGCGCACAAGTGCATATAAGGCGTTCAGAGCATCATATGAAAGCAGCTACCTTAAGGGAATCCTCCGGCGTGTGCTGGGAGAGGAGCGGCGTCTAGTGCTGCCTCTGCAACTAGGTCTTGACGAAGATAAAGTAAGATCGGTCCTTAAAGAAGTAGCAGAGGGAATCGATATCCCCTCCCTGGAGGCGCAATGCATTCTCCTTGGAGGAGAAAGATATAAACTAACAAAAGAGAAAATTGGAAGAAGCGTAGCCATAGACGAAACCATAGCTCTCCTTAAAGATGCTTTTGCAAAGGGCAAAAAGAGCGCTCCCTTGATAGTAAAATCCGTTCCCCCCAGGGTACTAAAAAGGGAGCTTGTTTCTCATCCTCCTGCCCACTCAATAGCAAGGTATCAAACGCGATATGGCCGCCATGATTCTGAAAACAGGATTCACAACATTAAGCTAATGTCCTCGCTGCTAAATAATTACATAATACTTTCTGGAGAGACCTTTTCTCTCCTTAGCGTCGTCGGAGGAATAAGCAAAAAAGAGGGATACAAAGAAGCCCTGGTGATAGTAAGAGGAGAGCTTGTGCCTCAATACGGTGGTGGTGCATGTCAGGTGGCAACAACGCTGTACAACGCTGCAATGCTCGCAGATCTCGAGATTATGGAGAGAAGAAATCATGCAATCTATTTCTTCATTTACCCTCTTGGAAGGGATGCGGCTCTTTATTCCAGGGGCCTAGACCTAAAGCTTAAAAACAATACTAGCCATCCCATAATGCTCCGAAGTTATGCAAGCGAGCAGGACTTCACCTTTGCCATATATGGAACCCCCACAGGAAAAACTGTAGAATTTTCTTCGCCAAAGATCATTGTGAAGAAAGCGGGCCTTTTCTCATACGAGGTAAGCCGAGAGGCCTTTAGTTTTGATGCGTCCTTCTCCACAGTTGTTAAACGGGCCGTATCCATTGGAGACAAGGTTATAAAGACCGAGAAGATAAAAAGCTATTATAAATATGCTGGCGAGGGAAACTCAAGGATTGTAAGACAGGAGCTCGAGGAGCAGGATGAGCTGTGATATAATAGCTTTGCCCCTTTAAGGAGAGCTTTCATGGTGGACGAATCTATAAGAAAAGAAGTAAGTAAACTCAAGCCCTATGTGCCTGGAAAATCGGCAAAAGAAGTGGAGATGGAGCTCAAAATCAGCAGTGTGATCAAACTCGCCTCAAACGAGAACCCGCTTGGTCCCTCCCCAAAGGCACTGGAATTAATTCAAAAAAGGCTTAAGGATGTAGCTATCTATCCAGACCAAACTTATATTGAGCTCAGGGACGCGCTTGCGAAGAAGCTGGGAATCGACAAGGAGTGCTTAATAATTGGAAACGGCTCTGATGAGATAATGCAGCTTTCTGCGGCAACGTTTCTCTCTGCTGGCGAGGAAGCCCTGATGTCTGAGAATACCTTCTCCACGTATGAGTTCGCGACACGGCTCTTTGATGGAAATCCAGTATTTGTCCCGCTAAAGGATTACAAATATGACCTTCCCGGCTTTGCAGGAGCCCTGTCAAATAAAACGAAACTCGTGTGGCTGTGTAACCCAAACAATCCAACAGGGACGATATTTTCTAAAAAAGAGCTTGATGAATTTTTGTTAACCCTTCCCAAGAGTGTTATTGTTGTGATCGACGAGGCATATAGCGAATACGTTGAGACCAGCGATTATCCAAAAAGCATCGAATACGTGAAAAAAGGGTTAAATGTAATAGTGCTTCGGACTTTTTCGAAAATATATGGACTGGCAGGGCTTCGTGTGGGATACGGAATTGCTAAGCCAGAGATAATAAAATATTTAAATCTGACAAAGCTTCCGTTCAACGTAAACAGAGTGGCAGCCGCAGGAGCACTGGCAGCAATGGAGGACAAAGACTTTGTAGCAAAAAGCCGGAAAATGAATTCTGAGGGGAAAAAGTATTTATATTCCAGGCTCGATGGGCTAAAGTTAAAGTACCTAAAAACCGAGGCAAATTTTGTGTTCGCAGATGTGGGACGAAATACAGATAAGGTTTTTATGGAGCTGATGAAGCAAGGGGTAATTATAAGACCGCTGTCATCCTTTGGTTTCGGAGAAGCAATAAGGGTTACAATAGGAACAGAAGCGCAAAACAAAAGATTTATTGAGGCACTGAAGAAAGCACTGTAAAAACCGGACCTCTACTTTATCTCTATCTTCTTCAGGAATTCAAGATATTCTTTCTCTTTTGCTTTTTCTCCTTCGATTTTGCCCTCGATATATTTGCCTTTTTCCAAGGCCTTGAAATAATGTTTGAATACTTTCCCGGCATCTCTATCTATATCAAAAGAAACTCCATAAAAATGGGCAGTTCCTGTCTCCAGCCAATATATAACAATATATTCCATTGTCCCTTTTTTTGAATATTCGTTTATGATGAAGAGTACCGAATTAAGCTCCTTATCCATTTTTACCTCAATCTTTTCAGCGCCTCGAGTAGTTAAGGTAATATCTTTTTCCCCGGGGATATCCTTAAATATTGCCTCCGAATTTCTAATGCCCTTGTCCTTTTCCTCTCTGACCTTTTTGGTCTTGGTCAGATATAATATTGGAAGCCCCAAGCCAACTATGGACGACACTTTATTCCCCTCCTTAAAGAGTTTAAGATGTCCAGCTATATATCGACAAAGGATTTCAAAAATTTCAGTTGACATAAAAATGTTTAGATAATATAACTACAACATAATGCCCAAAAGAACTCCTCTTTATAATGAACACGTAAACTTAGGCGTAAAGATAATAGAATTCGCTGGCTTCGAGATGCCTGTTTCTTATTCCGGAATTGTGGAAGAACATAATGCAGTTCGAAATTCAGCAGGATTATTTGATATTGGCCATATGGGTATTGTAGAAATTTCGGGCTCTGACGCCCTACCCTTCATACAAAAACTAACGACTAATGATGCATCTAATCTCGAAGAATTTAGGGCTCAATACTCTATTCTCTGTAATGAGCGTGGCGGGGTAATTGATGATATTTTAGTGTATCGTCTGCCTAAAAATTTCATGGTGGTTGTAAACGCAGCTAACACTGAAAAGGACTTGAATTGGTTTCAAAAAAATACTCAAGGAGAGGTAAGGCTCGATCACAGAAAAGACCGCTGCTTGCTCTCTCTTCAGGGCCCAAAATCAGAGTTGATATTGTCAGGCAATTGTGATATTAATCTAAAGCCTTTGAAGCGAAATCATTTTGCTCGGGCAATGGTCTTTGAAAAAAAATGTTTGATATCACGAACCGGCTATACAGGAGAAGACGGCTTCGAGTTGTTTGTTAATACGCTCGACGCTACAAGTATTTGGCGCTCCCTGCTTGAGGCGGGAAAGCCCCATGGGCTGCTTCCCTGCGGGCTCGGAGCAAGAGATTCTCTGAGGATCGAGGCAGCCTTACCATTATATGGCCACGAATACACAGAAGATATCTCTCCTCTTGAGGCAGGCTATGGCTGGGCTGTTAAGTTTGAGCAGGGAGATTTTGTCGGAAAAGATGCCCTTCTAAAGCTTAAGGCAGAGGGGATAAAAAGAAGACTAGTTGGAATAGTTTTAAAAGAAAGGGCTATACCAAGAAAAGGATGCAAGGTTTTTGCAGATGCCGGATTAAAGGAGGTCCTCGGAGAGATAACAAGCGGAACTTTTTCTCCTGTGTTTAATAAGGCAATCGGA
>JAUWWO010000018.1 GCA_030616825.1 Candidatus Margulisiibacteriota bacterium
CAATGACGTCTCAAGGATAAAGCTTCTTATGGGAAGGCAGCTGAGCAGAAGCGTTAAAGCATCGCTCAATCTTTATCGGTCTCCAATTGTTGGAGCAGATCTCAATATGGGAAGAAGAATATTCACATACGAAGATATGATGGATCCTGAATCAAGAGATGTTGTTGTAGCTATGGGGAAGATTTTGAAGGAGATGGGAACAAATTAACCCCCTCTCATTCTCCCCCTTGGTAAGGGGGAGATGTCCCGAAGGGACAAAGGGGGTAAAAAAAGGGACTTGGCTTTTAGGCGAAGTCCCTTTTTAATTACTTTTTTATATCACTAGAGGATTACTATAGGATTATTCTTCGATTAACATTAAAGTGAAATCTACTTCTGATGTGCTTGGTGGGACCTCTATAGAACTTGGAGATGTAAAAGTTGGATAGATATTACCAAAATCTCCCACCTCTCCAGCATTCTCTAATCCGTTATTGTTTTCATCACGAAATGCTCCGACATAGTACCATCCAGGTGGGAGTCCTGTAATAAAATAGGAGAAAGGATTAGCTGTTCCAATATCTATCCCGAAAGTGGTGTCTTCTGCTAATCCTTCTGTAGTTGTTACAGCAAGTACAAAGACCCACTTGCCTGCTGTTCCTCCGTCTACAGTTCCTTTAATATTATAGGCCGGAGGAGCGCCAACAAGGCCATAATTGCTGATCGGAGTTCCCAGAGGGAGTACCTGACCATGAATGTCCAAGATATTTGTGCCCGCGAAGATATGCACCCGACCATTTGGATTATCCCAGCCCTCTATTGAGAGTGTGGCTGTCTTGTAGTAGTTTGACCAGACCACCTCGATTGTACTTGGGTTTCCAGCAGTGTGGGATTGAAGGGTTGCGACCAATGTCAGCACCTCTTTGATTAGCAGGGGATTTGAGAAGGTGATAACTATATTTTCAGTTGGGGCAACGTCAGTTGCTCCGATCGTTGGAGATCTGTTTACGATATAAAAAGCAGGAGGGGGTTCATCCGATACAACCGCCCCCTGTCCGCAGCCGATTATGTAAATGGAGATTCCAATGAGTGAGGTTAAAAGAGAAGCAAGAACAAGCAGACTAAAATATTTCTTAAACATAATTTATACCTCCTTTTTAAATTTTACAAGCGCTAATTATAGCTTTAAATTTTAAAAAGTCAAATAAAATATATCAAATCTTTACATTTGCCACAGCAGTTAAATCAAGGTCGCTTTTGTGACCCGATTTTAATCTGTAATATCCGGCGCAACCGATCATGGCAGCGTTATCAGTACAAAGCTCTACTGGCGGAATATGAATTTCAAGGCCTTCGGCTTTTGCAGCTTCTTTTAGTTTTCGTCTGAGTTCGCTGTTTGCAGAGACTCCACCAGCAAGGACTATAGTCTTTATCTTTTTGTCCTTGGCGGCTTTGATTGTTTTGTGTGTTAGCATATCAACTACAGCGGCTTGAAAGCTCGAAGCCAAATCATTTAGATTGGAACCTGAGGGCAAATCCTTGGTTCCGGATTTTTTTACATGATATACTACAGCAGTCTTTATCCCACTGAAGCTAAAGTCATATCCATATTCCTTCTCCATCCCGCCTTCGTCCCTTGGACTTCGGCGGGCAAGCATCGCTCTGGGAAAATTAATTGCATTGGGGTTTCCTTTCTTTGCCAGCTCGTCAATTATAGGACCTCCAGGGAAACCTAAACCCAGGAACCTTGCTACTTTATCAAATGCTTCTCCTGCTGCGTCGTCACGAGTTCTTCCCAGAGTTTCATATACTCCATGATCCTTAACAAGGACTAAGTGTGAGTGCCCACCAGAGACGATGAGGCAGATAAACGGGAATTTTGGAGGTTTGTCTTTTCCTAAGAAATTGGCGTAGATATGACCCTCTATATGATTAATCCCAATCAGCGGGACATTCAAGGCATAGGCAATGGCTTTAGCATAACAGATCCCAACAAGAAGAGAGCCAACAAGTCCTGGGCCGAATGTAACGGCAACTGCGTCGATATCTTTAAGGTCAACTTTCGCCTCCTCTAAGGCTTCTTTTGCTACCAGACTTATTACTTCGATGTGTTTTCGGGATGCAATCTCTGGGACAATCCCGCCATATTTTTTGTGAAACTCAATTTGAGAAGCAACAATGTTTGAAAGGATTTTCGTTCCATCTTCAATAATGGCTACAGAGGTTTCATCACATGAGGTTTCTATGGCAAGAATTTTCATAAGGTGAATATAATACAATTTTTATTTGTAAATTGCAACAGCGACAGCGGCCTTAGTTTTTGTGAATTTTATCGAACCGAGTTTCTAAAGGAATATCTTTCCCCAGACAAACAAGTTTGAATTCTCCTAGTCTGTCTTCATCAAGGAACCCTATTTTTAGAGCTTCTTGTATAAACTTTGTGAGCATCTCTTGCTGTTTCTCTCTGCCGTATACGGGGAGATAACGCATATATTCTAAATCCAGAAATCTAAAAACAATTGTGGCAGGCGACTCTTCTATAAAGAAGTTCCTTATGCGATGTGAGTCTTCCAGGAACAAACGCGCTTTGATGAGTCTCGAAAAGAATTTTCCTGCTTCCCAGAGTGCCCAATTTAACATATCCTGACTCTCTTTTTGTAATGCAGTTATGATATCTATACCTTCGAGATGCTTATAGAACATCCTTCCTGGCTTTTCAATGCCATAGAGGTCGTCTGACCAGAAAGAGAAGCCAATAGGAGATTTAGCTTCAACGATCCCAAGGTAGCGAGCGTACAGGGCTCGATAAAACTCCAGCCATGCATTGTTCCTGAATGGATTTCCAGTTTTAATGGTTATTTTTTGTCCAGACTTAAAATCATATTCAACGTAAACATCGTGCATTGTTATGGGGAGTCCTTCGGGGTTTTGTCCCCTATATAAAGTCATCAATCTCCATTCGCTCAGACTCAACTTCCGAGAAAAGTTTTCTTCAAAAGAACTGATAAGGTCGCGTAAACCATTTTGGTAATCTTTTCTTATAACAGTAACCTGTTTTCCTTTCTGAGTAATGATAAACCGAGGTTTTTCGGCAAAGCCCCTATCCAATGCCGGGATTTCTTTTAAAACCTGCGGCAGGCGCCTCAAATTTCTTAAATTTTCTTGATGTTCCTTATGAGAAATCGAATATTTATTATTATTCCCGTAAGGAATCGAATATCCTTTTGCAACTTTAAGAATCTTTGTCATCTTTAACAGCTCACCCTCTGCTATATTTATCGATATTTTTGAAGAGAAATTTCAATTATTGCCCTTCGGCCATTAACGCTCTTAACACCCTTTTCTCTCGTTGATTTTTTCTCATTTCAGTCTATAATGTTCCTGATTATCACCAGCAAGGAGAGGTAAGGATGAGTGAAGTATTACTCAACATCAAATTGCCCGGGGTAAAACTATTTAAAAAAGGGAAGGTTAGAGATATATTCAACCTGGATGACAACCTCTTGATCGTGGCCACTGACAGGATTTCGGCATTTGACTGCATTCTTCCAAATGGAATACCGAATAAAGGCAAGGTTCTTACAGGGCTTTCGGCATTCTGGTTTAATTTTACCTCTGGTATAGTGCCAAATCACATGATCGCTATTGATGTGGATTCTTTTCCTCGCAAGTTGAAGAAGTATTCCTCAACGCTTTCCGGGAGAGCAATGCTTGTTAAGAAAACAGAGGTAATAGAGATAGAGTGTGTTGTAAGAGGGTACCTTTCTGGTTCTGCATGGAGGGAATACAAGAGCAGCGGAGAGGTCTCTGGCATAAAACTTCCACAGGGTCTTAAAGAATCGGATAAGTTGCCTGAGCCAATCTTTACCCCGGCGATCAAGGCAAAGACAGGACATGATGAGAACATTACAGAAAAGAAAATGATAGATCTTATTGGAGAAAATGTTGCAAGAGTGATAAAAGAAAAGAGCTTGAGTGTTTACAAATATGCAAGAGGCTTTGCTGATTCCAAAGGAATAATAATAGCGGATACGAAATTCGAGTTCGGAAAGATTGGAGATGAGATTGTTCTGATAGACGAGATCTTGACTCCGGATTCCTCCAGATTCTGGCCAAAGGAGGGTTACTTGCCTGGGAGACCTCAGCCGAGCTTTGACAAACAATTTACCAGGGATTACCTGGATTCATTGGATTGGGATAAAAGCCCACCCGCACCGAAATTGCCGGACGATGTAGTAAAAAAGACCGCATTTAAGTATTTTGAGGCGTATAGAATGATTACTGGAAGAGAATCGCTTTAGTACCAATCCTTGAATCTATCTAACTTTCATGATAAAATTTACCGTCAATGAACCTCAAGAACAAAAAAATCGCAGTACTCATGGGAGGCCGATCCGGGGAGAGGGAGGTTTCTCTTCGATCCGGGGCCCGGGTCCTTTCTTCGCTTAAGACACAGGGCTACAACACGATTTCTCTCGATACAGACCCCGATTTGATCGACAGACTCAAGAAGGAAAAAGTGGATATCGTGTACATAATGCTCCATGGCCGCTACGGGGAGGATGGGACCATCCAGGGACTTCTTGAAGTGCATGGGTTCCCTTACACTGGTTCTAAGGTCCTTGCTTCTGCTCTGGGCATGAATAAAGTTGCCAGCAAAAGGATTTGGGAAACTCTGGGAATACCAACACCAAAGTATATGGAGATTGATTCCAGTAATAATCTTGCGCAGGAAGTTGATAAGATAAAGAAATCTTTTCCCATGCCGGTCGTAGTTAAGCCAGTATCTGAGGGATCAAGCCTGGGAGTTGCAATTGTTAAAGATGAAAGCAAATTGGATGGTGTTATACAAGAGACAGTAAAGGAATTTAAAGAAGTCTTCGTAGAAGAATTTATAAAGGGACAGGAGGTAACGGTTGGAATACTCGGAAAAGATTCTAGTCTTCAAGCACTTCCAATACTCGAACTTGTTCCCAAGATGGAGTTTTATGATTATAAAGCAAAGTATACTGCCGGGATGACAGAATTTATCATTCCTGCGAGGCTGCCAAAACCTGTATACGAACATACGCAGCGTGTGGCCCTTGAAGCCCATAAAGCAATTGGCGCATATGGTTTTTCCAGGGTGGACATTTTAGTTTCTTCTGATCATATCCCATATGTTCATGACATAAACACCATTCCGGGAATGACTGAGCGTTCAGACCTTCCTGCAGAAGCAGCGCATGCCGGAATTTCGTTTGATGAGTTGGTTGTGAAAATTCTGGAAAGTGCGTATTGATTATTTAAATTGGAGTTGTAACCATTGACAAATCGTCGTCGAAGACGCTTCAGCTGGTACCTCATCTGGTTCACAATACTTTTCTTTTTTCTTGCAGTGATCCTTTCTGTTGTCATTTCGCTCCCTGCATGGCGGATAAAAAACATTCAGGTTTTTGGGACAAATATTATATCGAGAAAATATATAGAGAAAATGGCCAAATCTTTTATCGGAGAAAATATTTTTCTTGCAGACTATTCTCTATTGAAGAAAAATTTTAGGAATATACATCAAATAAAAGATTTCGGTATCTGGCGAAAGCTTCCGTCCACGTTGGTTGTTAAAGTTATCGAGCGCGAGTCCTTTGCTGTGGCAATCATCTCTGGCTCTTCTGTTGTTATCGATGAGGATGGATTCTTCCTGGAAGTCGAAGGGAAAAGGCTTGTAAAAGGAGATTATTCTTTTATTAACGTTAAGAATATATCGGATCTTCCAGTAGTCAAAGGGATTGATAAAACTAAGACTTCCCAAAATAGATTGAATCAGGATGTAGCTCAGGCGATAAAAATAGCAATAGGGGAATTATCAAGATTTCTCTCTTCTTCCAGGTTGCAACTTGAGATGAGAAGAGAAGGCGACTTTAACCTTCTTGTCGAAGATGTGCTCAAGGTGCGTTTTGGGAGCACAGATAATATCGAGAGAAAAATATCCGTACTCGAAGCGATTCTTCCGGAAGTTGAAGGAAAGTGGAGCGATGTATCCTATATAGATATAAGGATTGCATCTAATCCAGTTATAAAGTACAAAAAGAATAAAAATACTTGATTTATTAAGGCTTTATTGGTAAAATAAAAAAACTAAGCCCCGGTGACAAGCAAAGCATGCTTACTTTGCTTTTGACAGGGAGATGATTTTGTGTACGAAGAAAATAAAACTTTTGCTTCCATAAAGGTTCTTGGGGTTGGCGGTGGTGGGACCAATGCAGTGAACAGAATGATAGGAGCAGGACTCAAAGGCGTAGAATTTTGGGGAGTAAATACTGATCTTCAGGCCCTCTCTGTATCCCTCGCAGATCACAAACTTCAAATTGGAGGAAAACTTACCAAAGGACTGGGTGCAGGTTCCAATCCCGAATTAGGCCAGAAAGCTGCAGAGGAAAGTATTGAAGATATAAGATTAGCCCTTCAGGGATCCGACATGGTGTTTATAACCGCCGGGATGGGTGGTGGAACAGGCACGGGCGCCAGTCCCATAATTGCTGAGATCTCAAAAGAGATGGGAGCGCTTACCGTTGGCGTTGTGACAAAGCCGTTTAGATTTGAGGGACCAATAAGAATTTCACAGGCTGAAAGTGGCGTGGCAATACTTAAAGAAAAAGTAGATGCGCTCATTGTTATCCCAAATGATAAATTGCTTCAGGTTGTGGAGAAGCGCACTTCTATAATCGAAGCTTTCAAGATGGCTGACGATGTCCTGAGACAGGGAGTAAAAGGAATATCCGATTTGATAACTGTTCCAGGACTGATAAACCTGGACTTCGCGGATGTTAGAACAATAATGTATGACGCTGGCTCAGCGATGATGGGTATTGGTATTGGTTCCGGAGAGAACAGAGCCATCGAGGCAGCGGAGCAGGCCATATCCAGTCCATTACTTGAAGAGACCATTACCGGAGCAAAGGGTGTTGTATTTAATGTGACCGGTGGTTCTGACCTCACTCTTTACGAAGTCAATGATGCGG
>JAUWWO010000004.1 GCA_030616825.1 Candidatus Margulisiibacteriota bacterium
AAATAATCTATCAGATCCAAAAGATATTCCAGGGATCATCAAAGCATCTCGCAGGGTTCTTCTTGCAAGAGAGCGAGGAGAGCGGGTTGTGATCTATGGAGATTATGATGTAGACGGTGTTACAGGCACAGCAATACTTCTTGAGACGCTACAGTTTTTGGGAATAAATTGCAGTTATTATATTCCTCATAGATACAACGAGGGCTATGGGCTGAATGTTTCTGCAGTACAAGAAATCAAAAATAGTGGAGTAGATTTAATTGTTACAGTTGACTGTGGGATCGGCAATCTCATAGAAATAGAATTAGCGAATTCACTTGGAATGGAGGTTGTGGTTACTGACCATCACAATCCTCCGAAGATGCTTCCAGATGCAGCTGCAATTGTAAATCCCAAGCTGGGCAGGGAGTCCCATCCAGCCAGGGACCTCTCAGGAGCAGGCGTTGCTTTCAAGTTTGCCTGGGCATTGCTTCGGGAGGCAGGAATAGAAGAAAGCGGCATGCTTCTTTCACTTTTAGATTTAGCTTCGCTTGGGACTATAGCCGATGTTGTGCCTTTGATAGGTGAGAACAGGATTTTGGCAGTTCAGGGTTTAGAGTGCATTACATCTCGAAAGAGGTTGGGACTGCGATGCTTGATGGAGGCGGCAAGGATAGGTGGAAGGATTACTGCGACCCAGGTAAATTTCGGCCTGGCTCCAAGGATCAATGCGGCAGGAAGATTAGAGCAGGCATCACTTGCAATTGAGCTTTTATTAGCTCGGGATGAAGCAAAAGCTTTGGAGGCCGCACAGAGACTAAACCGGATAAATAGCAAAAGGCAAAGCATTGGAAGCACAATACGAGAAGAAGTATTTTTAAGCCTCAAGAGGAGATCAATCGATGATGGGATTATAGTCGTTCAGGGGCATGGGTGGCATCCAGGGGTCATAGGTATCGTAGCTTCTCAGGTTGTAGATGCTTTTTATCGACCGGCAGTGCTTATCGGGGTATGCGATGGTGTTGGAAGAGGTTCAGCCAGAAGCAATGATGAGTTTAACATCTTTGAATTGCTGGAGGCTTGTAGGGATTTATTTATTGATTTTGGAGGGCATGAGAATGCTGCTGGTTTCAAGGTTCCCCCAGAGAAGATCCCTGAGCTTATAAGAAAGTTAGAGTACGAGGCAAAAAGTAGAATTAAGCTTGAGGGTCTTGCACCCAAGATTAGCATTGATGTGGAAATAGGTGGAATGGATATAACCATGGGACTCCTAAAAGAGCTTGAAACACTTGGTCCCCATGGCAAGGGTAATCCTGAGCCGGTTTTTATGACAAGGGGGTTAAAAGTTATTGATTGGAGGCATGTTGGTGATGGAACTCACCTTAAGGCGAAGTTCACGGATGGCAAGGTAACAGTTGATGTTATTGGCTTTGGACTTGGGGAGCTGTCTTCGAGGTTGAACTTTTCCTCTCGTTATGATATTGCGTATACGTTGAGAACCTCACAGTGGGATGGATTTGAGTCCGCAGAATTGCGTTTATTAGATTTAAAGGAAAGCACAAAAGTGTGAATATTATTAGCTGTGAAGGAATATAAATATCCTTCACAGCAGAGAAGGAAGCTCTATGAAGGTCTTAGTTATCGGCTCGGGGGGTCGTGAGCATTCCCTGGTTTGGAAGGTCTCAAAGAGTCCTAAGGTAGATAAGATTTATTGTGCGCCGGGAAATACAGGAATTGCTGAGCTCGCTGAGCTTGTTGATATTAATGCAGAAAATGTTCCAGGGCTTAAGGCGTTTGCTAAAGATGCGAAAATCGATTTAACTGTTGTTGGTCCAGAGGCACCTCTTGTTTCTGGGATAGTCGATGAGTTCGAAAGCATTGGTCTTAAGATTTTTGGCCCCAGCAGAGCTGCGGCAACTCTTGAAGGGAGTAAGGTCTTCTCCAAAGAATTTATGAAAAAATACGGTATCCCCACTGCAAAGGCTCAAATCTTTGATGATGAAAAGAAAGCCCTCCAATATATTAGGGAAAGAAATTCAGCTCTTGTGGTCAAGGCCAATGGTTTAGCTGCTGGCAAGGGAGTCATTGTTTGTAATGACCAAGAAGAAGCACAGAAAGCCGTCCATAAAATCATGGTCGAGAAAGCGTTTGGTGAATCTGGCAGGCGTGTTGTTGTAGAGGAATGTCTATATGGTGAGGAAGCTTCTATCCTTGCTTTTACTGATGGAGAGAGAGTAGTACCTATGGCTTCTTCACAGGATCACAAGAGGGTTTTTGAGGGTGACAAAGGGCCAAACACAGGTGGAATGGGCGCATACAGCCCTGCCCCTGTTGTAACCGATGAGCTGTTTGAGAAAATTGACAAGGAGATTTTAAAACCAACGATAGCGGGAATGAAAAAAGATGGCTGTCCTTATAAAGGAGTTCTTTATGTTGGAATCATGGTCACAGCGGATGGGCCCAAGGTTCTGGAATATAACGCTAGATTTGGTGATCCCGAGACTCAGGCAATTCTTCCAAGGATGAAGTCTGATCTTCCCGAGATTATGATGGCTGTTATTGAAGCGAGATTAGACAAAGTAAAAATTGAGTGGGACGAGCGTGCAGCTGTTTGTATTGTTATGGCTTCAGGTGGATATCCTGGCTCCTATGAAAAAGGAAAAGAGATAAAGGGACTTGATAAAGCTTCCAAACTCTCTGATACGATTGTGTTCCATGCTGGAACAAAAAAGAAAGATGGCAAAATAGTTACCTCTGGTGGCCGGGTTCTTGGAGTGACAGCTCTTGGAGCAAGCATTAAAGGGGCCATTGATAATGCTTACAAAGCTGTTAAATTGATTGACTTTGAAGGAGCTCACTACAGAAAAGATATCGGCCAGAAAGCCCTCAAAAGGTAAAGTCTTTTTACCCCTTGTCTCCTTTTTTAGTATTCTTCCTATTGTTTTCTCTTTTTTAAAAGTTCTCTTAAAGTGAAATTTTCCAAAAAATCTGTCGATAATAAGTTGGAACATCTAAGAGCTTTAAAATTGAAATAGGGGCTTAAAAGTGCTAAAATTTTTATGCAATAGAGGAATGGCTATGTTACGTCTTCTTTTTAGACGCGGCCTCTCATGCGCATTACTTATCTTGTTGTATATTCTGTTTATCTCCGGTAACGCTCAAGCTTTGTTCAAAGAAGGGTCTGAAACCCTCCCCCCACAGCGGATTATAGCTAATGAGTTGATCGTTAAATTTAAGCCAGGGACTCTTTCATCTTCTTCATCTTCTCCCCCCACGGCCTCTTCCCTCGATAAAGTTACTTCGTCAAACCTGGAATTCTTAATGAGCAAATACGGTGTTTCTAAAATAGAAGAGCTAAAAAGTGTTAAGAGAGACAAAGTTGGGATTTCGTCTTTGGGAGAAGACTCTCATTTTTCGGGTGTTTATAAGTTGACGCTTTCTAATCTTAAAGGAAGTGATATAAGGCAGGTCGCACAGGAATTTACGGCTGATCCTGAAACAATCTATGCCGAACCAAATTATGTCTTCCAAATTTTCAAATACCCGAATGATCCGTATTACGGCAACCAATGGGGGCTTTCTAAAGTTGGGGCGGCTGGTGGATGGGATGCGTTGGTAGGGGATCCCGATATTGTTATTGCTGTAATCGATACAGGTATAGATTATAATCATTCCGACCTTGCTTCCAATATATGGACAAATTCAGATGAAATAGGAGGCAATGGGATCGATGATGACGGGAATGGTTATATTGATGATGTCAGGGGATGGGATTTTGTGAGTGTTCCTCCTGATTGGGTTTGGCCAGGTGAGGACTCAGGACCAGAGGATGCAGATCCTTTTGACTTTGTAGGACACGGGACACATGTGGCAGGTATTGCTGCAGGGCGAACCAACAATTCAATGGGAACCGCAGGCATGACATGGAATTGCAAGATAATGCCCATCAGAGCAGGATATGCGGCGAGCGATGGATATGGGTATCTTGAATACTTCGATGCCGGGAGAGCGATAATTTACGCAGCAGATAACGGCGCGGACGTTATAAATATGAGCTGGGGAGGGCTTGCGGACTCAAGCTTCCTTTACGATGCAATAACCCATGCCTGGGGTAAGGGCTCCCTTCTTGTTGCTTCTGCAGGAAACGTTATATCCGAGTATGCCACTATTCCTTATTATCCTGCTGCTTATCCAGAAGTGGTCGCTGTTTCTGCAACAGATGAGGACGATATGCTCTCTATCTGGAACTGGTTTATTTTCTCAAATTTTGGGGATTGGGTGGATATCTGTGCTCCTGGCTCATATATATTGAGCACCCTGCCCGGGGGGACTTATGGTTACTATAGCGGGACTTCGATGTCTGCTCCTTTTGTAGCCGGGCTTGCGGCACTAATTAAGGCCAAGTATCCTTATTTTACAAGTGATCAAATTGTCCAGAGGATCAAGGATACCGCAGATGATATCGATTCTAAAAATCCGGGTTTTCTTGCCGGGCAACTTGGAGCAGGACGGATCAATGCACATCGAGCGCTTGGCAGTATCTTGATTGGAATAGGTTATCCAAAGAGCGGTTCAAAGGTTGGGAGCAAGATGATGATAAAAGGCTCTGCAAATGTTGAGAATTTTTTAAGTTACAAGCTGGAGTACGGCGCCAGCGCAGATCCAAACATCTGGATGCCAATTGGTTTGATGCATACAGCACCTGTAGACAATGGTGCTTTGGAAAACTGGGATGCTACTGGACTTTTCGGGGAATATACTATAAAACTCACAGTTACGGATATATCCGGCGAGAGTTATGTGGCGACGTCGAAAGTGAATATATCGGAAACAGCGGATGTAAAATTGATCGGTGCTCCACTTCCTGGGCCAAATCCTTTTAATCCCTCTGCTCATTTGACGACTAAAATATATTATGAGCTAGGAACAGTGCCTGCCGGAGGAGTGGATATTGATGTTTGTATTTATGATATAACTGGAACGCTTATTTGGAGGAGGACAAAACATTCTTCTGGAGCGGAAGTGGTTGATGATCTCTGCTGGGATGGAAGAAATGCATTCGGAGAGCAAGTAGGAAATGGAGTTTATCCATTCTTTTTGATTGCGGGTTCTGGTGGAGACAAAAAGATTATTGGAAGAAGCAAGATCGCTGTTATACGTTAGAATATCAGATTATCAGAAGACCAGTATTAGAAATCAGTTATCAGAGCATCAGAACCACCTCCACCCCTCTGATATTTTACTCCAGTGTTTTTGAAAATTTTCCAGTTCATCTTGTCAATTGACACTCTTACACCCATAAAGTATCATTTCTTCTAATGAAACTTATCCTCGCCACGAGAAATAAACATAAGATCAGGGAGATCAAGCAGATTTTAAGGTCTCTTACAGTGACTATCCTCTCCATGTTAGATTTCAAGAGGACGCCATTAGTTAAAGAGAATGGTTCCACTTTCAAGCAAAATGCAGTAAAAAAGGCAAGCGCTTTTTCTCGATTTTTTTCTCTTCCTGCTATGGCAGACGATTCCGGGTTAGAAGTCAAATCCCTTGGTGGTGCTCCAGGGGTACGTTCTGCAAGATTCGCGGGACCAGGTTCCACAAAAAAGAAATTATGCGCAAAAGTGTTAAAGCTCATGGAAGGAGTTCCCCCTTCAAAGCGAGGAGCCAGATTCGTTTGCAGTATTGCCATAACTTTGCCTGGTGGGAAAGTTAAAGTGGTTGAGGGAGTTGTGGCGGGCAGAATTACCATGGAGATGCGAGGTCGTTGCGGTTTTGGATACGATCCTATATTTATACCAAAAGGATACAAAAAGACTTTTGCTCAGATGAAGCCGCAGATGAAAAACAGGTTAAGTCATAGGGCAAAAGCGCTTAATAAAGTTAGACAATTTCTACAGAGATATCGATGACAAAAAGGCGCGAGAGATGGGGTACAAAATTAGGGGTAATTCTTGCAGTTGCCGGCTCAGCAGTAGGGCTTGGTAATTTCTTGAGGTTCCCTGTCCAGGCTGCTTCGAATGGCGGCGGCGCATTCATGATCCCGTATTTCATTGCCTTGATATTCTTGGGAATTCCCCTGATGTGGATTGAATGGGCTATTGGCAGATATGGCGGGATATTTGGTCATGGCACTGCACCAGGGGTGTTTCATAAGCTCTGGAAGCACAGACTTGCAAAATATTTCGGTATTATCGGTATATTTGGCCCTCTAATTATTTTTGTTTACTATACATATATCGAATCATGGATATTGGCTTATGCGTTCTTTTCTATTACCAGAAAACTATTCGAGGCTACAACCACTACTTCGATGCTCGCGTTTCTGCAAGGATACCAGGGCTTAGTTCAAAATGAATTCTTTTCCGGTATACATGTAGCTTATATATTCTTTGTCATAACTTTTATCATAAACCTTTCTATTGTTTATTTCGGAATAAGGGGTGGCATTGAGAGGATATGTAGAATTGCAATGCCCACTCTTTTTATATTCGCTGTGGCCATAATGATAAGAGTCTTGACCCTCGGAGCGCCGGATCCAACTCAGCCTACATGGAATGTGCTTAATGGTCTTGGTTTCTTGTGGAATCCTAACTTTGAGGTACTTAAAGACGCGCGTGTCTGGCTTGCTGCAACAGGACAGATATTCTTTACTTTGAGCGTTGGAATAGGAGTGATACTTACTTATGCAAGTTACCTGACCAAGGCCGATGATGTGGCGCTCTCAGGCCTTTCTGCAGCAGGGACAAACGAATTCGCCGAGGTCATTCTTGGTGGTAGTATTGCTATTCCTGTTGCCTTTGCCTTTTTTGGTCCCGTCGGGATTGTAGAGATAGCTCAGGGCGGGGCGTTCAACCTGGGTTTTGTTACCATGCCGCTTATATTCAGACAGATGCCACTTAGTGCTCTTTTTGCCTTTTTGTGGTTCTCCCTATTATTTTTAGCTGGGGTAACTTCTTCTATTTCCCTTGCGCAGCCAGCGATATCGTTTATGAGTGACGAATTCGGGTTCGATACCAAAAAGGCGGTACTTATATTTGCCGCAGTAAGCTTTATCCTCTGCCAGCCCGTGATATTCCTTTTAGGGAACGGGGTCTTAGATGAGCTTGATTTTTGGGGAGGGACGTTCTGTCTTGTCCTTTTTGCAACAATTGAGACAATACTTTTTGCCTGGGTTTTTGGGATAAATAACGCCTGGCAGGAGATCCATCATGGAGCTCACATAAGGGTTCCCAAGATCTTTAAATTTATAATTAAATACATAACACCGGTATATTTGCTTGCAATCCTTGGTTTCTGGTTTTATCAGGAGTGGCTATCAGTCATCCTGATGAAAGGAGTGGAGATAGTAAATCTTCCATACGTTGTAGGAACTCGATTAACGCTTATAGTGGCATTGGTTGTAATTGCTCTTTTAGTTAGAGCGGCCTGGAAGAGGAAAGGGAAATTAGTAAGATGAAAACTGAAGGTTTGATTTTTCTTATAATCTCCTGGGGTATTATTATTGGCCTGAACATTTATTGTTTCTTTAAGGTATTTAAGGCTAGAAAGTTTTAAGTTTTTCCCCTCGCATTAACTACAATTTTGCCTTCGATATCCAGCATTATTATTGAAATTACCCTTAAAAATCTTCGATAAATAGTATGTAGACATTCTGCTGGTTAATATAAATTTTTGAGAGGCTTTATAATATGACAAGATTGGTTAATCCTATAAAATGTTTTAATCCTTCGCGATTTCCTATGGCACAAAATATCTTCAAATTACGGAAAATATTTCCGGGTTTAAAGTACCACGGAGTTATGCTTGTTGAGGAGCCCAGGCTCGACACTATACCAATATATGTTTCTGGATTATCCACATTGGCTACCCGCGCGTTAAAGGAATGTATAGGAGAAGATGTTAAGCGTATTTATCCGGATCTTATAGCTGTTGTTATTAGAGGAGAAAGAACAAAGCACAAACAATATACTTATTATCCTGATTTAAGAATTCTAAAGGTCTCTGTTGATCCAATGGCCTCTGTCAGAAAAAAGTATTCTCCTGCTGTTTTGCCAAGCATCCGTGCCACAAGCAAGAAAAATCTTATAGAGATCTTAAAAAAGCATTTACATTCACAAAGGGGC
Organism: Candidatus Margulisiibacteriota bacterium; assembly: GCA_030616825.1. The sequence continues at coordinate 8,103 of JAUWWO010000004.1, forward strand.
AAGATTTATGTTCCTGAGTGGGCGCCGGATGATCCAGATTTTCTTTTAAAGATAGCGGGATTTATCCCATATGAGCGAGATGTTACTGGAAAGCGTTCGTTTGTGGATGAGTGGATGATAGGCCGGTTTCATACAATAGATATTGATATTAGAGGAAAAATAAAAAAATATGAATATGCTGATGCTGAAGAAACTGTCAAAGGCATAAAAACACGAGTTGAAGACTGCGCACGAAGATTTGGGCATAATGAATTTATAAGCAAGATCTTGAATTCTTATAATTTCTCATTTAAGGAGAAGGGCATAATTTATTTATTACTTGATATTATTCTTTATGCCGATAAGAGGAAGGATTATATGTTATTTAATAAGGTTGTCAATTATTTTGAAGCCTCTCTTCCCAATGAGCCCAAGATAAAAAGGATGATATTCAATATGTTGATCGCATTTTCAAGGAAGATTCGTATAGGATCAGCTCAAGAGGTTTATTCACAGGAAATCGAGCCCATTGTTATTAAAGCGCTTGAGGATGCAAGAGATTGGCCAGTTAAAAGACCTGGTTTTGTAAAAATTAAACACTATATTAGAGGAACAAAAAAGCGTAAAAGGAGATTTAGCACAGTAGTAATTGATGGAATATCTTTCCTTTTAAAGATAAAGCTTAATAAAAAGTATAAGTATAAGGGACTATTTGCTCGAAGGATTTCTTCGGATTTTGCTGGGATATATTACCTTAAACTTAGAGAAGATAAAACAATAGAAAAGGCGACACTGCTTTCATTGTTTCCTTTGCCTGAGGATAAGACAAGTGTTTATATTACTGATAAAGATTTAATTCCCGTAGACGAAATCGAACTTTCTGATTCCCGATTAGAGAAGTTAATAAATTCCCCTATTTTCTTGATGCCATAATCACGCGCTCTATTCCTGAAAGATCCTTATAGGCCTTAGACTTTTCGTATTTCTGCGTAAGTGAGATTATCTCATCAACTGCTTTTGCCTGGTTTGCTCCAATTTCAAGAATCAGCAGTCCTTTTTCCTTTAGATAAGCATCGGTTTCTTCGACTATTTTTTTATAGAACTTTAATCCATCTTCTCCGCCGTCCAAAGCATATCGAGGTTCGAAATCTTTTATTTCTGGCTGAAGTGAGTCAATGTCACCACTTTTTACATAAGGCGGATTTGAGGTGATAATATCGAGCTTCCCCTTTAGCTCTTTTAACGGTTCTAGAAGATCTCCGATAAAGAATGCGCATCGATCCTGTACTTCATGTTTTCCTGCATTAGCTTTGGCAACTTCTATGGCCTCTTTTGATGTATCAGTAGCGTAGATTTTTGCTTCTGGCAGGTATTTTGCGAGACTCACTGCTATTGTGCCGCATCCTGTGCCCAAATCCGCAATGATTGGATTTTTGATGTCTTTAGCAGCATCAATTGTTACCTCAACCAGTTTTTCAGTTTCTGGCCTTGGTATAAGTACAGATGGGTTTACTTCAAATTCCAGCGACATGAATGGCTGTTTGCCGGTTATGTAAGCAATTGGTTCGTGTTTTGAACGTCTCAGTATAAGTTTTTTGTATTCAGCAAGCTCATCTGGGGATAAAACTCTCTCAAACTGCACAT
>JAUWWO010000017.1 GCA_030616825.1 Candidatus Margulisiibacteriota bacterium
CCTCCTCATGATAAGCACATAAAATATTATATTTTGAACGGCGCTGAGTGCGAACCCTATCTTACCAATGATTACAGGATAATGATCGAGCGGGCACAGGACGTCCTCTACGGCCTTAAGGCAATGATGAAACCGGCCGATGCAGCGAAAGGGATAATTGCGATCGAAGATAATAAACCAAAGGCGGCAGAGATGATGCAAAAAGCAGTCGAGGGTGAAAAAAATATTTGTGTTAAAATCGTAAGGGCAAAGTACCCTCAGGGCAGTGAAAAACAACTCATCAAGTCATTGCTCGGGAAAGAAGTCCCTTCCGGAGGACTGCCCATGGATGTCGGGGCTGCCGTGAACAACGTAAGCACCGCTGCTGCGGTGGCAAAAGCCATAAAAACCGGAATGCCATTGATCGAGCGGGGTGTACCAGGACCAGGTACGAGCCTAAACGAACCCTCTAAGCGCCTCGTGCGCAGCGGAACCCCCTTGAGAGACCTCATCGAACAATGCGGAGGGCTTCCCTCTGAGGCAAGAAAAGTGATCCTTGGCGGACCAATGACCGGTGCTGCCCAGTGGAACCTGGATATTCCTGTTGTAAAAGGAGTTGTAGGAATTTTAGTCCTGACTAAAGACGAAATTGATGAGGCCGAGGCAGAACCGTGCATCAGATGCGCAAAATGCGTGGACACCTGCCCTGCGGGATTACTTCCTAATTTTCTGGGAGATTATTCTGAGGCAGGAAAATACGACCTGTGCAAGGAATATAGAGCAAAGGACTGCATTGAATGTGGAATATGTTCCTACGTTTGCCCGACTAAAAGGAATCTAATGCAGCTTATAAAGCTGGCTAAATTAGAATTGGCTAAGAGGAAATAATATGGCTAATGGAAACACAAAACTCCTGGTTTCGCCGGCCCCTCATGCAAGGGATAAGATGACCGGCTTGGCCATGATGTGGGAAACAGGCCTGGCTCTGCTTCCTGCAACCATAGTTGGGATATTACTTTTTGGAACAAAAGGGCTGCTGCCGATAATTGTGTCAATCACGACTGCTCTGGCAGCAGAACTTGCAATGCTCAAACTCAGAAAATTACAGCCAAAACCAGCTGATATCGGATCAGCAGCTTTAACAGGACTCCTTCTTGCGCTTACACTTCCGCCTGCACTTCCCTGGTATGCAGCTTCTCTTGGAGCAGTAATTGCAATAATAATAGCAAAGCACTTTTTCGGAGGACTGGGATACAATATATTCAATCCAGCGCTCGTTGGAAGGGCGTTTCTTGTTGCCTCATGGCCGGTGATCATGACAACATGGTTAGCGCCACTAACAGGTGTTGATGCAGTAACAACAGCAACCCCCCTGGCCCTTGTCAAATCGCAGTTCAATGCTGACCCGACCCTGAGACTCAATGCCCTTGGGTTTCCTTCGCTTTCCTTCATGGCCGCAGATCCCATGATGCTGCTTACAAATATCGCCGAGCACGGTCAGGTCTATGTAAAGCTCCTTTTCGGCGCATATGGGGGCTGCATTGGCGAGACAAGCGCTCTGGCGCTGATACTTGGCGGAATATATCTGCTGTGGAGAAAAGTAATAGAGTGGAGAATACCGCTAAGCTACATCGGTACTGTAATGATAATATCAATACTCTTCAATCAGGACCCCTTCTTCCATGTACTTGCAGGAGGATTGCTCCTTGGAGCATTATTTATGGCAACTGATCCGGTAACTTCACCTGTAACAAAACCCGGCAGATGGATTTTGGGAATTGGCTGCGGTATCATCACCATGGTCATAAGATTTGTTGGAGGATATCCCGAAGGCGTCTGCTATTCAATTTTAATAATGAACGCAGCAGTGCCGCTGCTGGACAGATATTTCAGGGGAAGGACGTTTGGAACATAAGAGATGAAGGATATTGCTAAACTTGGAATATTTCTTATGATCGTTGCAGCTATTGCAGCTGCTGCGCTGTCCACAACATACATACTCTGCGCCCCAAAGATCGAGGAGCAGAGAATCAGAGAAAGGGAAGCAGCGCTTACCCGGGTCCTTCCAGCTGCCACATCATTTAAAGAAGCCCAAAAAACAGTTGACGGGGAGGAAGTCAGCTATTTTCAGGGATTTTTAAATGAAAAGACCGTAGGGGCAGCAATCATGGTCTCTCCAATGGGATATGGCGGCTCAATAGAGATGCTTGTGGGAATTGACTCCAAAGGAAAAGTCAGCGGAGTTAAAATCCTTAAATCGGTTGAAACCCCGGGACTGGGGTTAAATGCAGACGATCCTGAATTCCTCTTGCAATTCAAAGGCAAAAGCAGCGATGATAAGCTCAAGGCAAAACTGGATATTCAGGCAATAACAGGGGCAACAATAACCACGCAGACAGTAGCAGACGGAGTGAGAGAAGCTCTTCGAATATTCAAAAAGCTAGAGGTTGAATAAAACTACAGGCAGCGCATTGCCACAGCAACAGCGCCTGCAACACTATTGCGGATGCTTCGAAGAAACGGTTTGCAGTGCAACTTGTGTCCCACGTCCGCATCCACGATCTTTTTAATCTTTTCTATTTCGAGCTTTGCCTTCCCGGGAGGGTACCTTAAAACCGAGAGAACGATTTCCTCGATGAGTCTGTCCTCGAAATCAAAATAGTATTCCGGTCTATTGAATTCCGAAAGTTTGTCCAGAGCTTCCTCCCAGATTTTCCCATCAAACTTGATCGTTCCAGTTGGGGATTTTCTGGACATCATGAAGGCGTATAATTTTGTCTTTCTATCTATCAGTTCGCTGATCATAGCACTCTCACCTCAAAAGGGTGTGGAGAATGGCGCTCCAGCTCTCCTAATATATATCGACAAAATTAAGCGAATATTTCAATTTAGCTTGAATTATATGGGGATTAGAAGGTTTCGTCTGTAGAGGAATCTTCTCCTTCGTCGGTGCTTTCCCATGGTTCTTCCGTGACGATTCCAAGCTCCATAAGTTTATCCGCAAACAGACTCTGTGAGAGCGGCGGATGGGACTTTGGACTATCGTCAGGAAGAAGCCTGATGATCCTTTCTCCGCCATGGAGTTCAAAAAGGGTTTTCTCCTGTCCTTTGACCTTTTTTACTCTTATATAATCGAAAACATTAACATTTATATAGATCCTGCCGGAGAGAAATAGGGTCGGCTCTTCGGAACTTGCGCAAACCCTCATGATGTAGCCCCTGCCCTTTGACGCGATCTTGCCCTTCAAAAACTCATAATACACAACATGACCCAGGTCCCGGAGCAGGGTCAGCATATATCTCTTGTTGTAAATGATGCCCTCATTTACTATAAATTGAATCCTGTTTAATTGTTTGTTTTTATGTCTTTCTTGCATCTCAGTCCGGATTATAACAAATGGTCAAACTTGATTCAACAACTCCCTAATCTTCTCTCCGACATCCTTGCTCCTCAATATCCCCTCTCCTACCAGGATCGCATCGACCCCTGCTTCCACGAGCAATTTTACATCTTTGCCGGATTCAATTCCACTCTCTGAAACAACTATTGTTTTCTTTAGTTCGGGCATGGACTTTAGAATATTAATCGTTGTATTGATGTCAAGGGCGAAGTTAGAAAGGTCTCTGTTGTTTATTCCTATAATCTTTGCCCCTGCAGAATATGCTCTTGCCGCTTCATCTGCTGTGTGAACTTCAATGAGACTCGCCATACCAAGCTCCTGAGCAAGTTTGATAAATTTTTTAAGGTCGTCATCGGAAAGAACTCGAACTATTAAGAGGATCGCGTCGGCCCCGGCGATCCTGGATTCATAAATCTGAGCCTCATTGATGATGAAATCCTTTCTCAGGATCGGTATCGTTGTTGATTCCTTGGCTGCCTTCAAATGCTCAAGTGCGCCCATGAAGAATTTTTTGTCGGTGAGCACTGATACAGCTGAAGCCCCTGATTCCTCGTAGGTCTTGGCAAGGGTAATGGGATCAAGTCTTTCTCTGATTACGCCGGCTGAAGGTGATGCCTTCTTGATTTCCGCGATCAGTGAGATCCTGTCCTTTTTAAAGGCTTTGTAGAAATCACGAGGTTTCGGCAGGCTTTGAGCTAACTTCTCAACCTCTTTCCCTCTGTATGCCTCTCTTAACTTCTCAACTTCTAGCTTTTTTGTATTTATTATGTCGTCAAGGATCATTTGGGCTTACTATACATCCTGGAAAAATTCGCGTCAAGCTTTCTTAGAAAAAGAGGGAGGCACCCAAGCTATGAGTGCCTTTTAAAAACCCCAAGAAACAATCTACATGCTAAATTTCTGTGGAAGAAGTTTCCATAATAAAAACTGTCTGTGAACCGCCGGCAAATAGGCTTTCGGTAACAATCGAGTTGCCTTCTTTTCTAATTCCAAGAAGCGGCGCCCACTTATTAAGAGTTATGGCTGTAGAAAGATACATTGTATCAGGAGTAAACCTAAAGTCGTCAAGTCTACCGACTTGCCTGACATCCCACCATCCCTCTCCCTGAAGCACTTTCCCAAGAAATATCCGCGATGCATCAGAAAATCTGACGTTTCCTCTAATCTGCGGATCTGGATTTTCAACAATTGCGAGCTCCCCTAAAAATTCGGAATAATTAAATCCGGGGGTGTCAATTTCAGCAGCTGCCGCATCCTTAAAGAATGCCCTAAGCGGATCTGACGGAGCAAGCCTGCGGATAAGCGACCCAAGATGTTCTCCATCGTAAAGCCGTGCTCTGACCATCTTCCCATATTCAGCTTCAGTAAACCCAAACCTGTGTTCCAAATTCAACAGGTCTGCTTGGGCCTTTTCTTCCGCCAATCTATCATGTGACGCGAACTGAAAAGACATAACACAACCCGTCGGAACTCCAAGAAGAGCACCAATTATGCTCTCCATAACACCTCCGCTTAAACCAGCAAAATGTAATCGCCCTGCAGCGATCGCTGGTGCATATATAGAATCTCCATCAGTGGGTTTTATTATATTTTCACCCACCATACCTGCAGCTATTAGTGCCTCAAAAATACTTTTGTGACGCGAACGGCCAAGCGCTGCTGCAACAATCTCGCTGGGTTTAACTCCAAATGTTTCAGAAATAGCTTTAACAAGCGCCTCTGCAGTAAAATTTCTTAAAGTTATACCCGCAGCTCCAAGCCGATGATGCAAAAACAACCTGTTTAAATACAGATCATCAGTAGATACTCTAAAACCACCTTGCAGGCCACTGGCATTTGCCGCAGCCATCAAACTTAGCGCTCCGGAGTAACCTGGATACCAATTTAAAGGATCAATCAATTCAGGACTCCATCCTTCTCCTCCTTTGAAATCTCCTTTTTCCAAATTAATAGGTTTAGCTGAGTTGGTAACTTCTAAAGGATCAACCAAAAAGTCCACCTTTAACCCATAGCCTGATCCTACTGGTTCACCAAGGAAAAGAGCCGCCTCCTTGCTCATTGCATCTCTTCCTCCTCCCTCTCCACCCTTAATTGTCCCTCTCATACTGATGCGTTGCATGGCGTTACGCATTGCCTGGGTTGCCGCCCCATCCGCGGCTTTCTTTTCACCACTGCCCAGGTAAGGATGAGCAGCAATAGCCGCCGCAATCCCGGGCACCAACAATTCGGCCATCATTTCCACATCGCCAATTTGGTCAACAGGCCCGGCTATCTCATGGAATTTAATACCATTTATTCTGAATTTAGTATCGCCACAAGAGAACTCCCTTCCCTTCAAAATTGTTGCCATGGTATTAAAAGGGAAGTTGCCTCTTTGATCAAGCCCCCTTGCCCGTCTATATCCTTGTATTCCTTTCCGCAGCATATTAATAGTAGGTGGAAACCCTTGTTGTGTTTTTACTGTTCCTTTAACTATTGGCATTTTAAAAACCTCCTTTTATTTTTCTAACTTTTATTTTTCTGCCATATATTCGCCATTAAGGATCAAAAAGGGGAACTTCTACAGAAGCTCCCCTTTTGAGAAAACTACCCGGGATAAAACCTGGCTGTGTCTACATTCCCTACTGCTTCCATAACCGATATCGCTGCTTTTTCTGCCGCAGCCTCTGATGCTTTCACTGCGTCAGGAGTCATCAATTTCAACAATGGATCAGTTAGAGCTAACTTTTTACGGCCAGCTTTCGGTCTTGTACCCTGTTCATTCTCGGAAACCATATTCAAAAATTCTAACCAGCCTGGCACAGCCCTAACCATTGCTTCATAAACAAGTGTTGCATAATTCAGTTTCTGGAATAAGCCTTTCATCGAAGCCCTGGTCAAAGTATGCAAAGCAAAACCTGAACCGCCATGCAGGTTAATGGGCATTTCCGGAAGTGCTTCCCTCACAGCAGACAATCTTTCCTCTTCCATTACCGAAGTACCTGGCAATGCGCCATGAACATTCTTCGATAATGTTACTACTAAAACATCTACTCCTGTTTCCTTAGCAAACTGAATTGCTTTCTCTGGATCGGTTGGCTCTGCTTTATCAACTAATTCAATTTCACCTTCTACTCCTACGCCTTTTGGATGGCAATATTCAACCCAGTCGCTTGCTTTCCCAACTAAGTCTCCCCAATTCTTTTGGTCGCCGCCATCCATTGCAACAGAAGTAAAGCCCGCTTCAATACCAGCTCTCATGATTTCTTCACTTGTTCCATGATCATAATGAATTCCAATTGGAATCCCTGCCATACCAAGCCTCTCATACTCTGCAAAGATATGACGAACAAATAACTGCAATCCTCTTTCCATTCCATTTCTCGCAATAACCCCGGTATACGGGTTCTCTTCACTGCCAAGTTCGCTATGAGCAATCTCAAGAAGCACAGGAGCTTTGAGAGCTTTGGCTGCTTTAAGAACCGGCGTAACGGTTGAAGGGCCTATATAACCTTCTTCATACCCACCTGGCATTGCCATCGGAAAGTTTCTGACATTAAAAGCCACAACCGCAAAATCTCCTTTTTTGATGGGCTTCCTATACATCTCGCCAAAACCTATAGTTGTAATATTCCTCCCTGCCATTACTGTAGCTAACGTTGGATGTGCCGATAAAGGTGC
>JAUWWO010000075.1 GCA_030616825.1 Candidatus Margulisiibacteriota bacterium
ATCGAGATTGCGGGAAGATTCGAGCGCTCAATGGGATATTAGAGAGAAAACACATGAGATGACTCGCCTTGCAAGGGAAGTTATGCCACTCGCTATGATGCTAATTGGTGGCAAGGATAGTTATCCTTCTGTTTATAAAGAGGTCTATGGGCACCCTCCAAAAGTTACTGAGGCAGAGTTGCCAGCATAATCATCTATATAGAAAGTCTCTCAGCTAACTTATAATCCGAGAGGTTTATTTTCTTCTTGCCTTTGAGCACCTTAGTAAAATCAGTAGTCACTATCTCATTGGCTACAATTCCTAACATTTTGTTTTTCTCGCCGCGCTTGAGAAGCTCAACTGCTTTGGCACCCAAAACACTCGCAAGCTTCCTTGAATCAGAAGTAGGGCTTCCGCCACGCTGTATATATCCTAAAACTGAAACACGCACATTAACTCTCAGGCTTTCCTTTATTACCTTGGCCACTTCATGACCACTGGCCACCGCCTCTGCAATCACAACAATACTGCTCAATTTCCCCCTATTAACACCTTCCTTCAATCTTCTGCAAACCTTCTGCATAGACACCTTGACTTCAGGTATAAGTATAATCTCCGCTCCAGCAGTAAGTCCCACCTCAAGTGCCAGAAAACCAGAATGGCGACCCATGACTTCGACCACAAAAATCCTCTCATGTGAAGATGCAGTGTCCCGTATCTTATCTATGGCATCAAGGGCAGTGTTAACCGCAGTGTCGAAACCTATGGTATCATCAGTATAAGGAATATCGTTATCTATCGAAGCAGGAATGTGAATAACTGGGATGTTAGATTCCCGTGCAAGAGAAGCTGCGCCCTTAAGGGATCCATCCCCACCGATAACGACCAATCCATCTATTCCGGCATGCCCTATATTCTTTATAGAAATTTTTCTATAATTTTTCTTCTTAAAATCGTTACATCGGATGGTCTTGAGTATCGTCCCTCCACGGCTTATTATCCCGCTCACGGATTTCAGATCCATCTCCCTCATTTCCCCACGAATCAACCCTTCGAATCCGCGCTCAACTCCTATAACCTTAAGGCCATGAAAAATCGCAGACCTTACAACAGCCCTGATGGCTGCATTCATTCCCGGTGCATCACCCCCAGGAGTCACAACACCTATAGTTTTAATCATATAATCCTCCACAGATTATCTCTTAAACTTTTTCTACATTATACATCCGAAAGTGGAATAATAGCAAATGGAGACGAAAGATTAACCCTTTACATAGGGTTTAAGTCGATTTGCTGTGATCTCAGTAACTTTAGCTTTAATTATGACTCTATTGCCTTCGAATTTCTCTGATTCAACCCTTCCCTTTTCATGGATAAAATGCACTATATCCATTTGATCTACAGGCACCTCAAATTTCACAACAACCATGACTGCCTCAAGCTCCTTCTGTATCATATCCAAGAGTTCCTCCAATCCCTGCCGTCTTAAAGCAGATATCTCCACATGGGGCTTGAGTCTCTTTTTAAGCTCTTGGGGTATTCTCTGCCGCTTGAGAGAATCAACTTTGTTAAATACAGTCATAATTGGCTTGGCTATGGCGCCTATCTCCTCAAGCACTCTAAACACTGCTTTGATTTGATCCTCCATAAAATCACTTGTAACATCAACTACATGAAGCAACATATCTGCTTCTGTCACTTCCTCAAGTGTGGCATGAAAGGCTTGGACGAGTTGATGTGGAAGCTTATGTATGAACCCAACGGTATCGGTAACCAATATATCCAAGCCTCTCGGGAGTTTCAGCCGTCTTATAGTTGGATCAAGAGTAGCAAAGAGTTTATCCTGTACAGGCACTCTTGCATTTGTCAAAGCATTAAGCAGAGTAGACTTGCCAGCATTGGTATAACCCACAATTGCAATTACCGGAAGAAGAGCGGATTTCCGAGCAACGCGCTTCAGTGCCCGCCCCACCCTAATCGATTCGATCTCCTTTCGAAGTCTTGCAATACGCAACCTTATGACTCGTCTATCCATTTCAAGCTTCGTCTCACCAGGACCCCTTGTTCCAATACCTCCACCCAACCTTGACATCAGCACCCCTTTCCCTACTAGATGTGTCAGGGTATAGTTTGCCTGGGCAAGTTCCACCTGGAGTTTCCCTTCCCTAGAGTGCGCGTGCTGGGCAAAGATATCGAGAATTAAGCTTGTTCTGTCCACAACCTTAACTGACAGTTCTCCCTCAAGATTTCTAATCTGAGAGGGCCCAAGTTCGCAGTCAAATATCACAAGGTTGGCATCTCTCGAAGCAATGAGTGCTTTGAGTTCCCCAAGTTTGCCAGAGCCAATATAGTACTTTAAATTGGGCTTATCCTTCGATTGAGTAATAGTGGCAACGACCTTGGCTCCTGCGGTTGATGCAAGTGAGGATAGCTCAGAAAGGGACTCAGTGAGGGGCCATTCCCCTTTACCGTAGAGTTCTACACCTACGAGTATTGTTTTTTCTTCTTTAAGAAGAGGCATCTATAGAAATTTTACTATATACTTAGAACATTAACAAGAACAACAAATCTAATTAGACCAAAACTATTACATTTGATATAATCTGCTCGCAGAGGGTCATATATGATACTAGTAATCGACAACTACGATTCTTTTACCTATAACCTAGTCCAGTACCTCGGTGAGCTTGGAGCAAATCTGGTCGTCTACAGAAACGACAAGATCACTGTTCAGGAGATCAAGGCCTTATGCCCGCAGAGGATTATAATCTCACCAGGCCCAGGAGGCCCAAAAGATGCTGGCATAAGCTGCGAAGTAATAAAGCACTTTGCCGAATCTACTCCGATACTGGGGGTTTGTCTGGGGCACCAAGTTATTGGCTACGCCTTTGGTGCTGAAATAGTAAGGGCCCAAAAAATCATGCATGGAAAGACTTCTGAGATCCACCACGACGGAAAAACCATATTCGCTGAAGTGAAAAAACCGTTTACTGCCACAAGGTATCATTCACTTATAGTAAAACGGGAAACCTTGCCTGACTGCTTTAAGATAAGCGCGTGGACAGCCGAGGGTGAGATCATGGGGCTTCGCCATAAAGAGTATACTATCGAAGGCGTTCAATTCCATCCCGAGTCAATACTTACCGGCGAGGGAAAGAAAATCCTGGCTAACTTTTTGAAGCTTTAGATTCTCCGCTCTTATGCGGCTTTGATTCTGTCTTTTTCTCTGTCTTTTTCCCTGTCTTTCCATAGTCTGTAGAATAAAAGCCCGATCCCTTAAACACTACACCAATGGGATTATAGACTCTTTTCAATCCACCACCACAACCAGGGCAGAATTTCATGGGCACGTTCCCAGCTTTATGTTCAACCTCAAAAACTTTATTGCATTTTTGGCATCTGTAGTCATAAATAGGCATAAAAAAATCCCTCCGTATATTGAGGGATTATATAAGTTTTTTGGTATTTGTCAAATAACTATGTTTCTATATTAAACTGCTGACCAGATCCCTGAGCTTCTGCAACGTAAATGTCTTTAATTCCAGAACCAAGCAGGTTTATCTTATCAGAGAATTTATAAACATCGTGCTCGTTCCCATTATATTTTATTGATACGGGCGTCAGCTTTTCCTTAGCCTTGTCAAAAGCTATCCTCAGCTGATTTGGCAAATCAATGTTTATCTCTGAAGACATCTAACAACTCCAAAATAGAATAAATCTAACACCGGACACTTCTCATTATATATATCGTAATAAGAGGCGAATAACTTGCGTGGAAAATACCCCCTTTGTCCCTGCGGGACATCTCCCCCTTGAGTCAAGGGGGAGAAAAAGAGGGGGTTATTTCTTGATTATCTCGACCTCATTAAGATAATCTCTCAACACTTGCGGAATAACTACACTTCCGTCTTTCTGCTGATAATGTTCAAGTATCGCGGCAAAGGTTCTGCCAATTGCTACTCCTGATCCGTTCAGAGTATGGACGAACTCTGGCTTGCCCTTCCCTGATCTAAATCTGATACCAGCACGCCGGGCCTGAAAGCCCTCAAAGTTACTGCATGAAGAGATCTCCCTGTACTTTCCCTCAGAAGGAAACCATACTTCCAGATCGTAAGTCTTGGCTGCTGCAAAGCCCATGTCTCCAGTGCAAAGCAATACCACCCTGTAATGTAATCCAAGCTGTTGAAGTACAGCTTCTGCATCTACGGTCAAGTTCTCAAGTTCATCATATGACTTTGATGGATGAACAAACTTGACCAGCTCAACTTTATTGAATTGATGTTGCCTGATGAGTCCCTTTACATCTTTGCCATAGGAGCCGGCTTCGCGTCTAAAACAAGCAGAATAGGATACATAATTTATGGGGAGAGCTTCTTCTGG
>JAUWWO010000116.1 GCA_030616825.1 Candidatus Margulisiibacteriota bacterium
GTCTACCTGTTATTCTTGCCGTGTTTTGGGCAACCACAACCCAATACGGACCTGGAGCAAGGCAAACCTGGGTTTTCGGATGCTGTTCGGCTATGAGACGGTCAGTTATGATAACCCCAATTATGGTAAATACTTCTGGGAACATTGGAAGAAGGGAAAATCGTTCAGCAAAGCCTTTCTTGACGCGAGCTGGGCAATATCCCATCGTCAGGCACCAGCAGTCGTGGCCTGTGGCGCTACAAAGGCTGAGGCACGAAATCGTGTCTATAACGAGCGAAAATTATACTGGGGGACTGTCAGCAGGAATTGGTGGTGGTGGCGCTGGTACTATGCGGCAAGTTCAGCCAATGCCGTCCGCTCCCTCAATCAGGACCTGCCTAGCGAGTTACTGATTGCTGAGTTACAACCTCGTATAGTGGACGGAAAGTATGTGAACAATATTCTCGCCAGGCATAACATCCAAATTCAACTACCAAAAGAAGTACTGGCGGGACCTGATGGTATTTTCAGCGTAAGAGAAGGAGACGTGCGCATAGCCTTTGAGGGGGATGGCTCTTATGAGATACAATTGGCTCGGGCAAACCTGGAGAACAAAGATCAGCTCTCGATGCAGAAAGCGGTAAATATTGCCGAGGACTTTGTGCGGCAACAGGGATTCGATCGGGGAAGGTTGACCTTCGACTGCATTATGTTGTCACATGAAGGTGGGGGTAGAGGAAAGGGTAGTGGTCAGTTGGAGGGACCTTACACCACCGAAACCATTGTCCAGTTCACTCAGCTTATTAATGGTCTTCCGGTCCTCTTGCCCGGTAAGGGAGGCGTTTCTGTGACCATAGATAACGATGGCACTGTAACCAATGTAAAAAATTCCACACGCGGCATCGACAGGCTCACAGATCGTCTCAAGAACGCCCCTGCGGCACCAGACGAAGAAAGACCGATTAAAGGAGGCTTGGGTCCCAAACAACTGCTTGCCGAGGCGTGGCAGGAGCGTATGAAGGATTTGATTGTGAGAGGCAGAATGCCCGTACAGTATACAATAGTACCGGGCACATATGAGATCGGATACGCCATCAAAGGGAATGAAGCCATTCTGGTAGCTCGGAATGACATCGAAGTCGATTGTGGTGGCGGATATCTCAAGCGCTATGCTGTGGAAGTACCTATCTGTGAATAAAGCAGGGAAGGGCAACTTCATAAGGAGTATAATCCATCCCTTTGTAGCGGTACAGAATAAGTTGTCCATAGACCCAGAGTCTTATTATGAAATAAGAGCCCTCTGCGTGTTCACAAAAGACTTCTCGAAGATAAAGACAATACGTGTTTATCATCACCTAATACTCTTGTTGAAGTAACTCCAGGCCAAGCTTTTGCTGTTTCCATTGAATCGATTCCTACAACAGGCTTGCATGGAAGGCAGAGTATGATTCTACTACGATCGGTCTTCTCAAACCTCAGAAGTTCGTTCCCCACTCATCGACAATCCGTGGAGCCGGAGAAGTAAAATACATTAATCCTTTTCTATGCCAAAGGAGGTGGCAACTATGGATAAGGAAATCGCATACGATGTGATAAGAAGAACTCTATCTGACCAAAGTTTTATGCAAGCAATTATGGAAAATCCTGATAATGTGTTGTTGCAACAAGGGATAAAAACTAAAGATGAGATAAACGAATTAAAAAATGTTCTATCCGTCATTGAAACAAGTAACCTCTTATCTTCTCAAACGGTTAAGCAAATGATGGATCAGCAAACTAAGACTTTTGAAATGGCAAATAAACTTAAAACAGGGCTTTTGGATGTAACCAAACAAATTCAGAGCGGGTTCAAGTCCGTTATGACGATGTATAATGTAGCATTTTACTTGGGTGTACTTCTTATTGGATTGTCAGCTATACTTGCTATTTGGAAAGGTGAAGCTCTTCTACCAATAGTCTTCGGGGGCCTTGGGATTAGTGATGTTATAGCATACTTTATTACTAAACCCCCGCAAGGTCTTCAGAACAGCAGAGCTAATCTTGCTCAACTCCAGGCAGCTTATTACAACTGGTTTATAGATGTTTATAATTGGAATTCTTTCCTTCTTTACTTACTAAAGAGGAATCAACTTACTCTGCAAAATATTAAAGAAGTTTCGGGAACTTTGCTTCAAAACACAGGTCAAATGATGAAACTTATCGACAAGTATTGTGAGATTGAAGCTAAAAAAAAATAGCGTTAGCAGGATCCGGAATCTACAACAGCTCCAGCTTTCAAGAAGTGGATGAAAAAAGGCCGGGATAGAGTTTGGCAAATTCAATGGCTGTAAAGGAACACAAGATTGTGAAATCTTGAGGCAGGGTGCTCTCGGGTTCAAAAGCAGCTTCTGGAGGAATTTCGGTCGACTTACTATGTGACAGGTAGCTCATATTTAGTAAGACTTAAAGGTTTTAGGGACAAACAGCAGGCTATTTATTTTAAAAACTTTACCCTTAGCATCAGTTTTTAGCCTGCTGTTTGTGATAAACCCTGCAAATAAAAAAGCAATATTTCTGATGGAAATTTTTCTGTACATGGACCTTTCCCTAAAGAGGCTTGTCTTCTTGAACGCTACTAGGGGAGGTCCTTTTATTTTGGCATAGTTTTTTTCTGCAATGCTAAGAGACCGCCCGAATTTAACCCAGAAACGCTAAAATCCATTTGCCGTGTCCCATCGGGCGAATGCGTATCGCGAGTTAATCGCTCCCGGGCAATTTTAGGAATTTTAAGGAGTTTATTCGCTCTATCAGGCGGGAATTTTCATAATCAAAATTGGGCTTAAAAGTCAAAACAGACTCCTGCGCAGATGGGGAAATAGGACAATCGAGTCTGGCAAGGACATGATTATAAAAGAGAGTTGCCCCTTGCTATCCCAGAATCCGCTTTAGCGGAAGGAAAGAGTCTCACAAAGTTTTTAACATCTGCGATTTTTTTCACTTGCATAACAGGGCTTAGTTTACTAAAATTATCTAAATTTAAAATAGTTCTGATATGAACAAGTCAGGTGACATAGCGTCTATAAAAGAGGGAGGACCATGCAAACAAGAAAATTAGGCTGGACAGACCTTAACTTGTCGACTATTGGACTGGGGACGTGGGCACTCGGAGGTGGTGGTTGGAA
>JAUWWO010000027.1 GCA_030616825.1 Candidatus Margulisiibacteriota bacterium
AGAGAACGAGGTTGGGGGGATATACAAAGAACTCCATTCGATTTCCCAGAAAGACATAATGAGGATGCTTAAACTTTCTTCTCGGATGGGGGAGTATGGAAAAGATGTAGCGGTGATGCTCGAATCCCTCATGAGTCGCTTCTGGAGTACTAAATCTGAGCTATTATGTCGTCCTGTGAAGATCATACTTCAGGCTTTGGCTGCTATCAAAAGAAGAGCAAATGTTAGGCTTGCTCTAGATGTTATGTGTCTTAGATTAGGAGAAGCTATAAATGTCAAGGAGAATGGGTATTAAACTCCGAAAGTTTGGAAGGCTTTGCCCGATAACGGGGTACAGGGAAGAGTCAATCAGGGTTGGTTTCCCGGTTATTGTGCAGACCGATCGAGGAGTTGAGTTTGGGGAGATTGTTGCATATGAGCGAGGGCTTCCTAAAAGGATAGCCAGAGATGTAAGGCTCAAAAAAGTTTTAAGATATGCTACTGACGACGATATAAAAACCGAAACGGAGCTTAATGTAAAGGAAGCTGCAGCCATAAAGGTTGCAGTAGATAAGGTAAGAGATTACGAATTTTCAATTAAGGTAGTGAATGCAGAGTATATATTTGATCAAAGCAGGGTTATTTTCTACTATAAACTTGAGGAACGGAAAAGAGCCCCGAACTTTAAAGAACTGAAAAGAGATCTTGCAAGGATGCTTAATACCAAGGTCGATCTTCGTCAGGTTAGTCCCCGTGATGAAGCAATGATGTTTGGAGGGTTAGGTCCCTGCGGAAGACCCTTGTGTTGTATGGCTTGGCTGGATAGACCTAAGCATGTGACAGTGAAGATGGTTAAGGATCAAGGGTTACAGATAAGCCCAACAAGGACGTCTGGCCTTTGCGGAAGGCTGATGTGTTGTTTGGAGTACGAGTATGAGGGCAAGGACAAGAAAAGGAAAGAAGGAGAGACGAGATGAGCGAATGCATATTTTGCCAGATAGCTTCTGGCAGGATCAAGGCGAGCATCTTGTACAGTGACGAACATGTGGTTGCCTTTGAGGATGTCTCACCTCAGGCCCCAACCCATTTGGTGGTTATTCCCAGAGCTCATATTGAGGGAGTTGCCGACTTAGTCTCAGAGAAAAGAGAGCAGTTGATATCGAAAATTTTTGAGGCGATCTCTAAGATTGTCACAAAAAAAGGTCTTAGCTCTTCTGGCTACAGGGTGGTACTAAATCAGGGGGAAGACGCAGGCCAACTCGTTCCACACCTTCATTTTCATGTGCTTTCCGGAAGGCCCTTTAGTTGGCCGCCAGGATAAAAAAACTTTAATGTAAGAAGGAGGCGAGAAAATTTGCCAAGGATAGAGATAAGGAAAGATGAATCCATAGATAAGGCTCTGCTGAAGTTTAAAAGGAAAGTTCGCAAAGAAGGCATTATCGACGAAATGAAGAAGCGCGAGTTTTACGAAAAGCCAAGCCAGCGGAAGAGGAAAAATCTGGAGCGCGCCAAAAGGCGGGAACGAAGGCGAAGGGTAATGCAAGATCGATAGTCTTCTTGTAATAGACTATGACAGTTAAGATAGGCATTTTAGATCGCTATATTGTAAGGGAGATAATTCCTCCCTTTCTGGTGGGTATTTTTGGCTTCATTATCATAATGATTACGGACATCCTTTTCACCTTGACAGATTTGATAATTAATAAAGGTGTCCCGTTTTTTGCCGTTTTGAAGCTCCTTGTGTTTAAGTTGCCCGCGATAATGGTCCTGACTTTTCCGGTGGCTACACTTTTTGGGGTGGCCATGGCCATGGGGAGGCTTTCGCATGACAGAGAGATAATAGCTCTACGAACAAGCGGGGTGTCGATGTTTCGCATAGCTACTCCGATAATTTTGATCTCACTCGCCATAAGCTTTATGTGTTATTCTACCAACGAATTTGTCGTGCCCTGGGCTAATCACATATCAGAAGGGATCATTCGCCAAATAATTTTGAGGAAACCTGTCACCCAAATTAAAGAAAATGTTTTCTTCAAGGATAAAGGGAATAGGTATTTTTACGTCAAACATGTTGATCCAAAGCTGGGGACCCTTCAGGATATTATGATGTATGAGCTGGGAAGAGGCTCGATCCCTCGAGTTGTTGTCGCTAAAAGGGCAAAGTTCAAAGGAAACATCTGGGACCTGGAGAGTGGGATAATCCATAAATACGGGAGCGATGGACACCTGGAATATGAGGCTACATTTGACTCGATGCGCATCGTGGTTTCCGAAGGCTTTTTAGGACACTTGGGTTATAGTAAGCAGAAGACCTCACAGGAGATGAGCAGCCGTGAGCTTCATAAACTTATAAGCATGCTCAAGCGTGGTGGGGTAAACACTCGCTCTTTACTTGTAGATTTTTATATGAAGTTTTCAATTCCTCTAACCTGTTTTGTGTTTGCGCTGATTGGTATTCCGCTTTCCCTTTCTGGAGTGCGAACAGGAAGAGCTTTTGGGGTTGTGATGTGTATTGTTATAGTGTTCTCATTTTATGTATTTGCCTCTGTATCCAGATCCTTTGGGTATGGGGGGGTTATTCATCCGGTGCTTGCTGCTTTCGTGCCCCAAGCTACATTTACGTTATTTGGAGCAGCACTTCTTTTTAGGGAGGCAGCCCTCAGATGATTCTTCAAGGTAAACTTAAATCACGAAGGGAGGAGGCTCGCTCACTTAAGGAGACCGCATTAAAGAGATTGTCATCGAGTGACTATATAAAGGCAAAAGAGGAGTATCGCCTTGCGCTTATTCTAGATCCGAGGATTATCTCAGAGGTTATTTTGGACTATGAAAGGTTCTTAGAGAGAGACTGGAGCAATATCGGAGTCAGACTTTCGTTAGCTGATCTTTACTTGAGAACCGAAGATGTTTCCTCTGCCCTGATCGAACTCGAGGAGGTGCTGGATATCTCTCCAAAAATGGTGCCAGTATACAATATCTTGGGACAGATCCTAATGAGCAAAGGGGCTATTCAGGAGACAATAGAGCTTCTGGAGAGGGCTCTCAGGGAGGATCTTGGGAGCACTGCACTTTCAGAGATGCTTGCAGGGGCATACTTAGAGAGGGGAAATATATCTAAGTCAATAACACTGTACAAGGAAATACTCGGATTGGATCCAGCCGACAAAAAGACCTTAAGGATTTTGGGAGATCTCTACTGTCGCGTTGGGGCTCCCGAGGAAGCAGCCAAAATGTATGTGAGACTATACGAAGTAGATCCAGGGACTTTTGAAGAAGTGATACATAAATTTGAGGATTTGGTGGAATGAGAGAGAGGCAACTCTAAGGTTCGGGAGATGCTGGCTGAAATGTATCTCCGAGGCCGCAGGCCCGACAAAGCTGTAGAGCATTACAGGCAGATCTTCAGTGCACAAAAATTTAGGGCAGGGGAGGCAGTAGCGAAATACAAAAAAGCACTGGAGAGTTTTCCCGCACATCCTGGTCTTATAAGCTCCCTTGCAGAAGTTTTGATATTGCGGGGGTCTTATACAGAGGCAGCGACAGAGTATAACAGGCTTGTCAGGTTAGGAGGAGAATACATAAATTTAGCGATTCAAGGTTACCTTAAGATAATAAAAAGATATCCCGAGAATATTTTAGCGCACAAATTTTTGGGGGATGCGTATGAGAATTTAGGGAAACATGAGAATGCCCTTGAGGAGTACAGGATCGCACTTTCACTAGATCCTGGAGAAGCCGACTACATTGCTAAAAGATGTAAGGAGATCTTGAAGACCAGACCGGATCTCGCATGCCTACACCAGGTACTCGGAGAGATCTCCCTTATCAAAAAGGAGTTTAGAAAGGGAATTTTGGAAGCAGAAGAGATATTAAGTGTAGATGGTCAAAACATCGATGGATATGTGCTCCTTGGCGATGGATATAAAGGCGCAGGGCTCTATACCAAGGCCTGTGATTCATACAGGATGGCTTTAAGTCTTGATTCCTACAACATCTCTGTTCACGGAAAACTTAAGAGTTCAAGAAAACTTGAGCTCGAAGAGTCAGCTAAAGCTTTAAGAATGAAGATAAAGGAAGATCAGTGGAGAAAGTCCTTGCACCTTGATTTGGCCAAAATTTACCTGGAGCTTGAAGAGTGGGATGGGGCTACGAAAGAACTTCAGGAAGCGTTGCGGGATCAGACAAGAGCACCATTTGCTTATAACCTTTTGGGGCTCTCCTTCAAAGAACAGGGCAAGTTCGAACTTGCTCCCTCACAATTTAGGAAAGCGCTGGAAGTCCTTCCGGAAGAGCTTGGGGAACTTGAGAAGATCATAAGATTTAACTTAGCTTCAACCTACACAGCACTTGGGAGAGTTCCTGATGCTATCTCCGAATACGAAAACATCCGTGAAAAGGATATTGATTTTGGAGGGGTGGAATATAAGATAAAGTGTTTAACCTCAATCAATCCTCAGTCCCTTCGGAATAAGATGTTTGCGTTGGTCTTGCAGGATCTTGAAGAGCAAGGGCTTCTTCAGATCTGGGGGAGAGATGGAAGGAGAGTGCAGCATGGTAGACGCATAGATGACTTTGGCATATCATTTGCCCAAACTCATAACGAGGCGGGATTTGACTATCTTCTTAAGGGGCTCCATAAGTCTGCAGAAGATGAGTTTTTACTCGGATCATCACTCGATCCTCGACTCCCCTCAGCTTTAAATAATCTGGCAGTAATTTATGCACATCAGGGAAGGTTTGATGACGCAGTGGCAAAGCTTTCCGCAGCGCTCGAGGAGGAGCCAAAACATGCGGTCCTGCATAACAACTTATGTGTGGTAGTACACCTTAAGGGAGATAGTAAAGCTGCTGAGGTTGAGTTCCTTCGTGCAATCTCCATTGATCCTGATTTAAGTGTAACTTATATAAACCTAGGGGATGCGTACTATGCTCAAGGCAATGCCAGGCAGGCCATTGGGTACTGGGAAAAGGTTAAAAATTTTTCTATTGTGAGTGAACTGGCAGCTAGAAGATTAAGATATACCTCCTCTAATTATCAATGAACATCCTCAAAGAAAGAATTTACTCGTCTTTCTCCACAAGGGTCTTTTTTGTGTTTCTTATAATTTGTGCCTTTGCTAGGGGCTCTTCTCTTTCGGCTGCTGAAGAGATTATTGTTAATCTTAAAGCGGACAGCCTCCGTTACGATGAGACAGGTGGGGTGGTTGTTGCAGTGGGAAGCGTTGAAGCCAAACTAGGAGAATTTGTAATCAATGCAGATGTGATGCGTGTTGATGTGGCCTCTAAGGTGATTACAGCCGAAGGGGATGTGAGGCTTTCCACTGAGAACTATTCAGCGCATGGCCAGCTCCTCGTGTACGATGCTTCAGCAGAAGCTGCCTCCATATCTAAGTTTTACACAATCTATAGGTCTTCGGACATTAAAGGAGAAGTATTCATAAGGATAGACGAATTCTATGATGAACCCGCTCTCAAATGGGGGATTGAAGGTGATGTGACTACTTGTGATTATGAAAGACCACACTATGATGTGAAGGCCAAGCGTTTTGAATTTTATCCAGAAGATAAACTTGTAGGATACTCGGTGACATTTTATATAAATGGTATTCCAGTGATGTGGTTCCCATATTGGATATATTCATTTAAGAGAAGAAGAGCATCCTTGATGCCCATTATCGGACATAATGAAGTCGAGGGAGACTTTGCCAAGTTCGCTTTTGATTATTTTATTGATAACGATGCTTATGGGTTGATCTATATCGATTTGATGCAGAAAAGGGTTTGGGCAAGGGAGTTGAACACGAATACAGGCTTGATCAAGCCAATTCAGGCGTTTTTTATATTTATCATCTTGAGGAGAGAGATACCGGATTAACGGATTGGGTTGGGAAGATTGATCATCAGGTCAAATTTTCAGAGGAGACAAGGTTAAATTTATATAGCAGATATTCAGATATTTACCTGGTGCCATTTGGACGGCTTGACCAGACATATGGCAGGGTGGGACTCGATCATAGATCTTCAAGAAAATTTAATATGAGCTTCGATTTTCTTGACGATCGCTGGGGTGGACACGAGAGATACAATTATAAAATTGCTCATAATTTTGAGGGATACGATACCAGTTTTAACACAGGCTTCAGCAAGGGCAAGAGCATTCCTCGCTGGACGCGGTTTAACACCAGGCTGACGCATAAACAACCCCTGCTTAAAGACAATCTTTCTTTTTCTACGATTGTCAACTTTTCTAGAAATGCTGCTTCGGAAGAAGACCCTGCGGATGAGAGATTGGAGCCACAGGTAGAGTTTGTTGATAGGGAAGACAACTATACACTGCGAGTTTTTCAAAACTGGTATATCGATACAGACCGAAGTGACTATCTTGCAGATAGTAACGATGAATATCTTGAACGGCAGCCAGAGGTAACCTTGTCCCTTAAACCAAGAGACCTTGGGTACTTTACTGTGAATATGAATTTTGGGCTGGCTAGATATCATGAAGCAAGATGGGTATCCACAACTAGTAATCTC
>JAUWWO010000113.1 GCA_030616825.1 Candidatus Margulisiibacteriota bacterium
GCCCCCTTAGAGTGGAAGGCACTCTATACAAGGGGGCAGGCGGGAATTGTGGTTTTGGGTATTTGGATTATTGTAAAATTATGACTGACAAGAAAATATTTGTCGGTAGAAAAAAAGAGCTTGCGCAATTCGAGAAGGTTTTGAAAGACCCGCGGGGGCAGGCTGTTCTGGTTGTCGGTCAGGTGGGAATGGGTAAAACTTGGCTGATCGACAAGATGGCAGAGATTGCGGAAAAGCATCCGGATTTAAAATGCGGCCGGGTGCGATATGAGGTGCCGCCGACGGACAGTGTAAATTCTACGATGGCGCTGATGATGGATAATGCGTTTGAGGCGGGGAAGGTGAAAGAAAAGTCTCTCGATGGGACGACACGAACGTTGGAGCAGTGGCGGAGCTTTCTGAATGTATTCAATTTGGGTGATCTGGTTATGAGCTTGCGCCGAGACAAGGAAAGAAATACACGGGAACAGTTCTTGGAAAGGTTGAGGTTAATTTCAAAGCGGATGCCGGAGAACGGCCGGGCGATATTCGTGATTGACCCCGAGAAACAAATGCAGGAAGGTAGCGATGCGGCGTGGGCGATTGTAGTGAAGGATCTGCCGGAGAAAATAAAGTTTGTATTTGCGCAACGGCTGGAGGACGTGCTGGTTGATAGCGCGCAGTTTCGGGGGTTGAAGAATGTAGTCCGCATTCCAGATGATGGTTTAGGTGTTCTCAACGAGGAGGCAATAGACAAGCTGTTGGATCAGCGCGCAAAAGAAACGGCCTACTCTGTGACTGAATTGAAGGAGGGCGTCTCACGTTATAAAAGACATCCGTACGCTGTGGTAGCGGCGCTGGATTTAATAGAAGACGGGTTATGTATAGAGGAGCTACCCACGGACCCAACACCTGAAGGAATCGTAGAGGAACAGTGTAAGAGGGCTTTTGCAAAATCCCCGGATACTGTTCGAGTGTTGGAGGCTTATGCCGTTCTGGGTGTAGGGATTCCTGATGAAGTGATTGAAGGAGCGAGCGGTGTAGATTCTGCATGCAGGAAGAGTCTGATGGCTGATAGTTATATTTCAGGCCTGTTTAGAGAAGAAAGTGGAGGTAAGCGCATTTACCACATTATTATGGCCGATTACATAATAAGTAATGTGAGAGAACCAGATAGGGCAGGCTATATTGAGAGGGCAAGCAGAGCTGTATTTAACAGCAAGGACATGGGTTTCTTTGAAAAGGCGCGTTTTATTGATTTTCTGTTAAATTCTGGGAGCGTGTCGCAGGGGATAGCTAACGAGTTGCACAAGGGATTTCTAAGGGATGAAGATTTAGCTTGCTATTTCTACGAAAGGAACGATTACAAGGATAGTCCGGGCGCTGGCTGGTTAAAGTTTTTAAAGGAGGCAGGGGAATTTGATGAGTTGGACGGGATCAAAGATCAGGTTCTTAATTCTCAATGGTTGAAGGCTAATTACTTGGAGAGGGTAGCAGCGCGAGTTCCAGACGATGTTTTCTCGGTCATAAGCACGTTTGAGCCTGAGAATCAATCGGTCCAGGGTTTTTTCATTAATGCGCTGAGCAATATGCCGGTTGGCTGGATTGAAAAGGGTATTCCTGTCGTCAAGCATTTTCTCGACAAGCGAGAGTATTTGGTCTGGTATTATGTGGGGGAGAGTTCAGCAAAGCTGATAGAAAAACTGTTGGCTGTTAATCCTAACATGGCTTATGAGATTGCTGGCTTGCTGCTTGACATATGGATACCGGAAGATAGCCAAAAGAAATGGAGCTTTGAAAATATAAGGGCTAAGTTCGCTGCTTATGAATACAACGACCTTGTTTTTAAGTATTACCGGAAAATGTGGGAAAAAGATCCTGGTAAGGCTGCGACGGTACTCGTAGACATATTTGATAGATATCTCAATGAACTGAACAAAAGTGAAGGGTTTGATGCTAGTGAACATTTTTATATAACTTTAGAGAATTTGGACGAGTCGGATAGGTTGGAAAGGGATTATGAAGCCATAATAGTTGAGGGAATCTGTCAGGCTGGAAGAGAGATAATTGAGAAGCAGGAGGGGATGCTGGAGCAGTTTCTGGAACATCTTAGAAGTTTGGATAAGGCCATTTTCAGAAGAATAGAGATGTACATGCTTCGGTTCGTTAAAGGGGGCAAATGCAGAAAGAGGACAAATGAGATTATTGGGGATTATGATTATTTTAACAATCCCGGTTTTAAGTACGAATACAACCTGCTGTTAAAAGACAAAATAGAGATTATCACTAAGGAGACCAAGGAGAAGTACATAGGGTGGATAAAGAATATCAAGGTGGATGTTTTGGAGGATTTTGCAGAATGGTTCAAAAGAACACGAAATAGGAAGTATGATCAGAGGGATTTGGAAAAATATGAAAGCGGAATGAGAGCAAGGAAATTGTACCTGGTGAGGGAGGTTTTCCCTGAGCTGTATGAAGAATTAAAACAGAAGTCTGACTACTCCGAGGAAGATCTAAAACCAACTCCGATGGTTGGTGAAGCCAGAGACGTTTCGTGGTCGGAAGGTTCACCAAAGACCAAAGAAGAAATGCTGGAAATGTCCGTTGAGGAGGTTTTCGGATTTGTGTCAAACCCTGAGAATTACAAGGAGCCTGAAGGCGGTTGGTATCGGCCGGATTCTGTGCGCTCTGCATTGGCTTACACCTTTCAACAGGTTGTGAAGGAAAAGCCGGTTGGGTATGTTGGTGCTGAAATCAACGATGTTATTGAGATTCCGGAAGCATTCCTGTCAAAATATTTCTACGGACTGTGGGATGCGCTCGGGGAGAGGAAGGTTGAAGGTTTTCCATGGGAAAGATTCATCACTGTTGCTAAGTCTGTTGTAGACAAATACGGTCAAAAGTCTGAGTATAGTAACGTGTTTTATCCAATGCTCAATTGTATTCAGAAAGGATTTAAAGAGCAGAATAAAATTGAGTATTCGGAGGGTATTCTTGATGCTATCTATGAAATCATAAGACCGTTGTTCGAATTAAAGGAAGAAAAGGACGAGAGTTTTGAACGTGATCCGGTACAGACACGATGCAATTCGTTTACAGGCCAAGCTTTGCTTGTTTGTTTGAGTTTAGCAATCATATGCAGGAGAGATTTCGCAGAAAAATTCGAGATGGATTTTAGGGATAGGATAAGGGAGATATTCGATAAAGTATTGAATAATATCAGGACTTCATGGACGCTGTGTACCTTTGGAAGCGATTTTGCACGGATTTACTGGTTAGACGCAGAGTGGGTTGAGAGTAACATTGAAGAAATTCTTTCCGAGGAGTTGTGGGGTGTAGTTTGGAA
>JAUWWO010000078.1 GCA_030616825.1 Candidatus Margulisiibacteriota bacterium
AAATATATATAAGGAATATGCACAAAGACTTCTCTCGGAAGGTAACACTTACTATTGTTTCTGCAGTCCAGAAGAATTAGAAACAAAAAGAAAGGAAGCAGAATCTAGAAAGGAAGCTCCAAGATACGATGGTAAGTGCAGAAAGCTTTCTGAACCTAAGATAGCGAGTCTTAAATCAAGCGGGGTACCCTGTGTTATAAGATTTATGTTGCCGCCGATTGGTGAAACATGCGTTGATGATCTAATACGAGGAAAGGTCACTTTTAAAAATGAGCTGTTAGATGACTTTATTATTATGAAGTCGGATGGATTCCCAACCTACAATTTTGCTGCAGTTGTGGATGACACCCTTATGGAGATTACGCATGTAATTCGCGGTGACGACCATTTGTCGAACACGCCCCGGCAGATTCTTCTATATCAAGCGCTTGGATTTCCTCCCCCGGCATTTGCACACATGCCCATGATACTGGGTTCTGACAGGGCCCGGCTTTCAAAGCGGCACGGGGCAACATCGGTCATAGCATACCGGGACATGGGGTATCTACCAGAGGCCATGATAAATTACCTGGCAAGACTTGGATGGGGACATGGAGACC
This sequence comes from Candidatus Margulisiibacteriota bacterium, assembly GCA_030616825.1. The sequence continues at coordinate 600 of JAUWWO010000078.1, forward strand.
AGGAAATATTTTCAAGAGAAGAACTGATAGAAAAATTCTCGCTTAAAGCTGTAGGGAAAAATCCAGCCATATTCAACCTCGAAAAGCTAAACTGGTTAAATGGACAGTATATCAGGAAGGCGCTGCCAGAAAGAATTGCAGATTTGGCTGAACCATATCTCCTAAAAGGATACCCTGATATCAAAAAACTTGAAACAGAAAAGCCCGGTATAGAATACATAATCAAAGTCATAAAATGTCTTCAGGATAGAATCAGGATTATCCCCGATATAGTAATGCTCTCCGAATACTTCTTTTCAGATAAATTTGAATATGATAAGGAAGCACTGAAAAAGTATTTTAAAGATCCAGGCGTACCTAAAGTATTGAGCAAATTAAAAGATAGACTCGCCGCCATCGAGCCTTTTAACAAAGAAAACATCGAGAAAACTTTCAAGGGCCTAGCAGAAGAATTAAAGGTCAAACTAGGAGTAGTAATCCATCCTACACGTCTAGCCCTAACAGGTAGAGCTGAATCTCCAGGCATATATGATGTCGTTGAGATACTAGGGAAAGAAAGAACTATTAGGAGACTCGAGGATAGTATTCGGTATTTAAAAAAATAGTTTATAGCTGTCTAACAATATACCCAATCATTTTATACGTCAGTTTTGCTGCTATAAAATCCGCTGCATGTAATCCCTTTACCGGAGAAAGCTCGACAAGATCAAAGCCAACAACCTTTTTCTCTTTAGCAACCGCCTTGAGAAGATCAAGAACTTGATACCAACCAAGCCCTCCTGGCTCAGGAGTTCCTGTTGCAGGAACTATAGAAGGATCAAGACCATCAATATCAATCGTTACATACACATCTTTTGATAACTGTTTCAGGATTTTTTTAATGGATGCTCTATTAAATTTACTGGCAAAATGAATCTTCTTAAGCTGTCCCGTCCTCTTGGCAAAGAGATATTCTTCCTCACTTATATTTCGGATCCCGACCTGTACTGCCGGGCAAATCTCAAGTATCCTTCGCATAACACAGGCATGACTATATTTGGTACCTTTATAAGAATTTCTAAGATCACCATGAGCGTCTATTTGAAGAACAGAAAGATTATTGTAAATCTTCTTACAAGCTTTAACAGATGCAATCGATATCGAATGTTCACCGCCAAGTAGAATAGGAATCTTCTTTGTTTGGAGGATTTTTCCTGTTGATTTCCCCACTAAATCTTGGACCGCCCCCTCAGAAAGACCATTAAGTTTTAGTGTATTTTCAGTATATATACCTGCCTTTTTGCAGGCTTTAAACCCAATCTCCTCATCAAACCTCTCAAGATGCTTTGAGGCTTCTATTATTGCTTTTGGCCCTTTTTTAGTGCCTTTAACATAACTTGTTGTATATTCATAAGGAACTGGAAGAACAACAAATTTTGCCCTGTCCCAGTCACTATAAGGCTTTTCTAAACCAAGGAAATTATCCGGAATTTTAGTCTTTTTGTAAGTCATTGTATAAGTCATTTTAGGAGAAGTTATCGAATTGTCAAGGAATTTAAGGTTACTCCACCTACACCTCAAGTTTAGTTTGATATTAAAAGACAGTAGTTGTAAAATTAAGCCCGTGAACAAAAACAAAGAACAAGAATTTGAGCTCCTGAGAAACGAAATGGTAGAAAGCCAGCTTATACCCCGAGGCATATCCGACAAGAGAGTTCTTGAAGCAATGAGAAAAGTTCCTCGTCACCGCTTTGTCACAGAGGAAGAAAGGACTGTTGCCTATGAGGACTGTGCGCTTCCTATCGGAGAAGGACAAACGATCTCACAGCCTTATATGGTCGCTATAATGACCGAGCTCTTGAACCTGCAAGGTGAAGAGAAGATTTTAGAAATTGGCACTGGCTCTGGATATCAAGCTGCTATCCTGGGAAGACTGGCTAAAAAGGTCTATACCATAGAACGCGTAGATACACTTGCAGAAAGAGCTTCTGCCCTCTTTAAAAATTTAGATTATTCAAATGTTGAGGTTTTAGTTGGAGATGGAACACTTGGATACGAGAAAGAAGCCCCATTTGACGGCATAATTATCACTGCTGGATGCCCAGAAATTCCAAGACCTCTTATTGACCAGCTCTCGGATGGAGGAAGACTTGTTTTACCTCTTGGAGATCGCTTCCACCAAACTTTGACTATAGTTACAAGGCAGGGAGTAGAGATATTTACCGAAGAAAGCATTGGATGTGTATTCGTTCCTCTTGTCGGGAAACACGGATGGAGGGAGAACCTCTGAGTTGAAAATAAAACAAATCTATGGTATGTTATAGGTTCATGCAAAAATTCAAAACAAGGGGTTAAAAATGGCTGAAGAAAATAAGGAATTAGAAGGAACGTCATTCGGTAAAGGAGCCAGGGAAACCGAAGAATTTGAGATCGAGTCCTTAATAAAAGAAACTCTCGAAGAGAGCAAAAAACTGGAAAAGATCGAAGAAAAAGGGGAAGAGGCTCCTGCAGAAGCCATTCTCAAGGCAACGCCTTTAGCCAAAGAGGTTCCACCAAAACCCGGGCCTGCAAAGAAGGAAATACCCCCGAGTTACGAAGCGACCTTCAAGCAATACAAAGTAGGTGACATCGTATCTGGATCGGTTGTCAAGATTGACCCTGCCGGGGTTCTTGTAGACATTGGATACAAGGCTGAAGGACTAATTCTTCCAGAAGAACTCTCGGAAAAAGCACCTAAAAGTATCACCGATGTCCTGTCCATTGGGGACAAGATAGATGTATATATTGAAAACCTCGAAAACAAAGAGGGACACGTAGTACTTTCAAAGAAGCGAGCAGATTATGAGAAGAGGTGGAGAACCGCCTATAGCGCATACAAAGCAAGAAAAGTCCTTGAGGCAAAGGTCACCTCTGCTGTTAAAGGAGGATTAGTCGTAGATTGCGAAGGGATCCGTGGATTCATACCTGCCTCCCAAGTGGCCAAGAAAGTCGAGGCCAAGTTAGAAGAATTTGTTGGGAAAACCCTTCCCATAAAGATCCTCGATATAGATAGGCGTCAAGGGAAGGTCGTTCTTTCTCACAAACTTGCTGCTTCCGAAAAACAAAAATTCCAAATCGATAAACTCCTCGATGAGCTGGAGGTTGGCCAAGTACGTCGTGGGGTTGTATCAAGTATTAAAAGCTTTGGGGCATTTGTTGACCTCGGAGGAATCGAGGGTTTGATACATCTGACCGAACTATCCTGGAAGAGGGTAAACCATCCGGGAGAGGTCTTAAAGCTCGGTGATGAAATAGACGTTTTCATTCTTGGTGTGGACAAGACAAACAGAAAAGTTGCCCTGGGACTCAAAGAGCTTCAACCCGATCCATGGGTCGAGGCAAATGAACTATACAAAGTAGGCCAGATCGTTAAAGGCAAGGTAACACGACTTGTGAAGTTTGGTGCATTCATCGAACTGGAGCGGGGACTGGAGGGATTATGCCATATCTCAGAGTTCTCAACAAAGCCGGTACACAGACCCGAAGACGTGGTCAAGGTTGGCGATGAGGTTACGGTAAAAATCTTGAGGGTCCTTCCAGAAGAACAAAAAATAGGACTCTCCATAAAAGAGGTAGCAATTGAGCAGGAAAAAGAAAAAGCAGAAAAAGCAGAA
>JAUWWO010000054.1 GCA_030616825.1 Candidatus Margulisiibacteriota bacterium
GGAATATGCTTTTTGAAGATGTAGCGACAGTGGATAATAAACCATCGCGCCGATGCCTTTTGATTTTAGGAGTTCTTGAAGAAGGTTTCTGTTTCTAGCCCTTATGGTGTATTGATTGTAAACGTGTCTTCGGCCGTCTTCGACAAATGGTCGATGGACCTCCATCACTTGAGCAAGCTCCCTGTCATATACGGCGGCATTCTTCTCCCTTGCAGCTATCCAGCGCGAGAGATGTTTGAACTTAGCCCGCAGGATCGCGGCCTGGACTTCATCAAGTCGACTGTTATAGCCTATTAGATCATAATGATAACTTACCCTGCTTCCGTGGCCGCGCAGAGCCTTGGCGCATTCAGCAACTTTCTCGTTATTAGTTAGGATCATGCCGCCGTCGCCAAAACAGCCAAGGTTTTTTGTGGGGAAAAAAGAAAGGCAGCCCACATCGCCAAAGGAGCACGCCTTTCGTCCCAGGTATTCCGCTCCGATCGCCTGCGCTGCATCCTCTATGACTTTTAATTTATGTTTCCCCGCAATCTCCATAATCGGCCCCATCTCCGCTGCCTGGCCGAAGAGGTGCACAGGAAGAATAGCTTTTGTTTTTCGAGAGAGCTTCTTCTTAATTTTTTTAGAATCTATATTGAAGGTTTTGTGATCTATATCAACAAAGACAGGCTTTGCACCGATATAGCATATAGCTTCTATGGTGGCCACAAAAGTAAATGGAGAGGTTATTACCTCGTCTCCTGCTTTTATTCCACAAGCCCGGAGAGCAAGATGGAGGGCATCTGTTCCAGAGGCCACGCCAACGCCGTAGTTTACTCTACAGTATGAAGCAATCTCTTCTTCGAGTGCTTTAACGTTTTCCCCAAGGATGAAGCGACCGGATTCCACAACCCTGGAAACCGCCTTGTCTATCTCTTCGCGAATTTCATTGTGTTGTTTTTTGTTATCGAAAAACGGAACCGCCAATTGAATCAGCCTTTCTAAATTTTGAAAGAATATTATAACATGAGAAGGGGAAAACCCCAAATACTAATATGTCCAAACACGTCGGAGCGAAAGAGTTTAACCCTTTCGCAGATTAAAGTCCTTCCCAAAAACCGCAACTTCTGATATAATCCTCTACCTGTTGCATCTCAAGCAATAAAATTTAGTAAAGGAGTTGAACAATGATAGTAGAAAGATCGGAATTTAAGGGAAGGCCATTGCTTGTAATCAAAAGAAGCGAAGACGACAAATTCCCGTTTTCTTTTGGGCTGACAAAGGCCAAAATGATACTGGAGTGCATAGAAGAGATAAAGAAATTTGTGGAAGAGGTAGGATCTTCTGGGACTCCGGTTTAGACCAGAGAAATAAAAGAGCCCTATTTAGCAACGAAATCTATGATGCCCCTGGCCACCCGGGCCACAACCCCAGGTTCTCCAAGGAGTGCTGCAACCTGCTTTAGGCTGTGCTTCATGTTTTCAAGTTTTGATTTGTCCTTCAGAAGAGAAACCACCTCAGCTGCAATGTTCTCTGCTGTTGCGTCGGCCATGACGTATTCGGGAATTATCTTCTCGTTCGCCAGGATGTTCGGCATCGAGTAGTAGGGGAGTTTCTTGTCTACTTTTAAGATATGCTTGCCGATAAAATAGGTTAGGGAAGAGAGCTTGTACATCATGATGATGGGAGTTTCAACAACTGCGGCTTCGAGAAGTATAGTTCCAGAAGCAGCAATTGATACGTCACAGGCTGCAAGCATGTCGTAAGTGCCCTCTTCAATGATAGAAAGATTTACTTTCTGCTTTGCGACCATCTTTTCTATCTTTGTCTTAAACTTAGAAGAGGAAAGCCCAAGCATAGGGTTTACCTTTCCAAATTTTTCCTCTATCAACTTTAGTGCATCAAGCATGATCGGAAGGAGCTTCTCTATTTCTTGACGTCTGGATCCAGGGAAGAGACCAACAAAAGGAGCGTCACTTTCGACATAAGAACTCCTCCTTAATTTCTCTTTGGAGTAGGAGGGCTTTGCTATATCTACTACAGGATGGCCGAAGTAGACTACGGCTCCTCCTGCTTTCTTGTACGCCTCGTATTCTTTTTGAAAGACTGCAACTATTAGATCGATTGTATTTACGACCTTCTTTACTCCCTTGGCTGTTCCCCACAGCCACTCCTGGGGAGATATGTAGTAGATCGTTTTGATTCCGAGTTTTTTTGCGGCCTTGGCAAGCGGCATATGAAACCCCTGCGCATCGATTACGACAAGAACATCTGGTCGCTCTTTTTTCATAAGGTTTACTAAAAATCGAAAAGACTTTAGATACGAAGGCGTGTATTTGAGTGGCTCGATGAGTCCTATAGTGCTGGTCTCCGTTATATCCAGTTTAACATCAACACCCGAAGCAACCATCTTCTCCCCACCCATTCCGAAGAGCACAACGTCCTTTGAAGCTTTCTTTAGCTCCTGTGCAAGGAATGCGCCGTGGACGTCACCAGAAACTTCGGCTGCGGATATCATTAGTTTGAGAGGCATTACTCTCTCCGTTGGGATTTTGGATTTGACTTTTATATCCCTATTTCCGGTATCTCCGGAAGAATCGGTTCCTCCTCTAGGAGGATTCCCCCGACGACCTTTTTGCCTATTCCTCTCCCGGTTCCCTGTTCAAGGAAGCGAATTAAATGGTTTATCTCCTCTACGGGTTTTAGCTTCTTCTTTATTTCCTCTCTTGCTTGCGAGAGTTTCATTTTTGATTGATATAGATATTTGAAGGCCTTCTTTATCTCTGTCTGAGCTTCGAGCCCTATCCCTCTGCGGTCTAGGCCCACGGAGTTTAGTCCCTTGACCTCTGCCGGAGAGCCATCTACGAGCATGTATGGGAGAACATCTTGCGTTACCTTTGACTGCGCCCCAACCATTGCCAGACGGCCGATCCTACAGTATTGGTGTATTCCGGCCATCCCTCCTATAACGCATTGGTTTTCCAAAATAGCATATCCGCCGATTCCCACATAACCGCCAATCACGGTTTGACTGCCAACTCTGCAATTATGTGGAATGTGTGCATGGACCATGATGAAGTTTTCATCCCCGATGCGGGTCTCTGCTCCCTTTCCAGAAGGAAGATGGATGGTCACGAACTCCCTTATGATGTTTTTGTCGCCGATTATGATTTGTCCCTTCTCCCCTTTATATTTATAATCCTGCGGTGGGGCACCAATGGTGACGCCGTCGTATATCTTGTTCTCCCGGCCGATCTTTGTCCATTTATTTATCACAACATGTGAACCTATGAATGTCCCTTCGCCGATTTCTACCTCTGGTCCGATCAATGTGTAAGGGCCTACTTCCACGTTTTTGGCCAGAGTTGCTGATGGATGTACGGTTGCGGTTGTATGTATTTTTGCGCCACCCTCAGATCTATCCACGAGCGAGAAGAGCAGCTCTCCTTCTGCGGCAACCTCTCCATCCACTCTTGCCTGAGTTTTTAGTTTTCCAATAGTTCCCTTTACCCAGAGGGTTTCAGCCTCTATGCGCAGCTGGTCGCCGGGAACTACGGGCCTGCGGAATCTGACGTTATCGATTCCAGCAAAAAACACCAGCTTCCCCTGGCTCTGTGGAAGACGAAGGGCCATTATTGCTCCAGTCTGGGCCATGGCCTCAACAAGAAGTACGCCAGGCATCACCGGGAATCCCGGGAAATGTCCCTGAAAGAAGGGCTCATTTATAGTTACGTTCTTTATTGCGACAGCGCGCTTGCCTTCCTCCAGCTCCACAACCTTGTCAACCAGAAGAAAAGGGTACCTGTGCGGAAGGGTGTTCAGTATTCCTTTTATGTCAATTTCTTTTCCTGCCATTTTCTTCCTCCTTTTATATTATTTAATCTTTCTCTCCAGGGCAGAGGCAAGCTCTATATTTAGCCTGTGGTTTGACCTTTCAGCGACAACATGGGCATTGACAGGCCTGCCTAGTAGCCCCAAATCTCCAATGAGGTCAAGGATTTTGTGTCTTACGACTTCATCCTTGAACCTGGGCTCGTTGATGTAGCCGGAACTGCTAATAGCCAGAGCATTATCTAAGGATGCTCCAAGAGCGAGGCCTGCTCGCTTTAAGTTTTCAACTTCTTCTATAAACCCAAAGGTCCGAGCAGGAGCAATTTCTCTCTCAAATGTTTCCTCGTTTATCTCGAGGGAGAGCTTCTGCCCCCCGACGATTGTATCAGGAAAGTCTACCACAAAACTTACGCTAAATCTATCTGAAGGAGAAGCACAAATAAGGCTTCCCTCCTTTTGGATGACGATCTCTCGAAAAACAGTAATTGGCTGATTCTCTTCCTCAAGCACCACTATCCCCACCTCTTTGAGTGCCCTAAAATAGGGAAGAGCGCTTCCGTCCAGAGCTGGCGGCTCTGGGCCGGCAACCTCGATCTCTATATCGCTTATACCCAAGGCAAAGATTGCCGCAAGCACATGCTCAACGACCTGAATGCGAGCCGCTCCAGCGCTGAGTGTTGTTCCCCTTTTCGTATCCGAAACTTTTGCTGGAGATGCTCTTATCCTCGGCCTTCCAGGGAGGTCAGCCCGAACAAAGACAATCCCACTTTTGGGATTTCCTGGCTTGAATACGATTTTGGTTTTGGCTCCACAGTGAAGTGCTATTCCAGAGAGCTCTGTTTCTTTTTTGATAGTGCGTCGAAACATTATCGATAGATGATAACAGAAGATGCTTTTGCAATCAAGGAACTCCCTCCAGCAGTACCAGCCTTGTTGGATAGTAAGATCCAGGCTGAGGCATCATGCTGATTGAGAGTAGTCTTGTCTCCTTTGGCGGGACGGATACCACTGCTATTTTTTCGGACTTGTTTTCTTTGGGATCGAGAAGTCCAGTTTGGAAAAGGGAATTTTCTATTATGAAAATGCCTCTCGTTGGGCCGCCCGATGCTACATAGTAAAGACAGGCAAGTCTCTCTTTATCTGAGTTGTTTGAGACCTCGAACTTTATTCGATGCACCAGACCGTAATTTCCAAGGTGTATGTCAAAACCCTTTCTCTGAGAGATAAACGTGGGTTCCTCTCCAATGCGGATATCCAGGGGGGGAGACCCAAAGGAGTATTTTTTCCGGATGTCTATATAGGCCTGCTCGATAA
>JAUWWO010000015.1 GCA_030616825.1 Candidatus Margulisiibacteriota bacterium
GTTATACCCTCTTTTATTGCTTCCTTGATTAACTCATATCCAGGATCAGAAATCCCGGGCATTCCAGCATCGGATACTAAGGCTGCGGATTTCCCTTCCTTTATGAGATTTAAGATGTATTTGGTTTTCTCCCTGATGTTAAACTTGTGGTAGCTTGTAAGTGTCGTTGATATTTTGTATTTATTGAGAAGCTTTTTTGTGTGACGTGTATCTTCGGCAGCAATGATATCTACTTCTTTGAGAACTTTCAATGCGCGAAGCGTTATATCCTCAAGGTTGCCAATGGGAGTAGCGCAGACATATAATTTGCTCATCAACCAGTTTTTACAGTCTTAAACAATTTCGAGGACTCGATCCCCGCTGCTTCTCTTCTTTCAGCTTCCAAGCTCTTCTTTGAGATGGCCTCCATGTTTACCTTGCCTTTGTATATCGCCCCCTCGTCTACAACCAGCCTATCTCCAGTTATATCGCCATAGACCCTTCCCGTCTTTGTTATCTCAAGTCCATTCGAAGCTATAATATTTCCATTTATCTCTCCCGAAACGATTATCCTCTCTCCAACGAGATTCCCAACAACTTTACTTCCCTCCCCAACAAAAATATCTCCCTTTGCCGAAATCTTCCCTTCAAATTCTCCATCAATACGGACCGCTCCCTTTGTATTTATCTCCCCCTTTACCTGAGCATCATGCCCGACAACAGAGTTAATAACACCATAATCTATTGGCTTTCTTTTTCCAAACAACCCCATTTTTTTATTCCTCCCTTATAATTATTTTGCTTTATTCCAGATCTTGCTTGCCGTAAATATATCCAGATTAAGGTAGCTCACGGGATTAACTATATATCCACTTTTAACTATATATCCACTTTTTCGTAGTTCATAGTGAACATGTGGGCCTGTTGCAAGTCCCGTCGCCCCTACATAGGCAATTATCTGCCCTTTTCTTACCCTTCCTCCTAAGGCCACTGCAAGTTTCGAACAGTGTCCGTATAAACTCACTATACCATAAGCATGATCTATCATGATAGATTTTCCATAACCACCTCTCCACCCTGAGAAAGTAACAATCCCATTTGCAGCAGCTCTAATAGGAGCACCATACCACGAAGTTATATCAATCCCTGTATGGAATCCTCTCCATGGTGAATATCGATATCCAAACCTTGAGACAATCCTTCCATAAACAGGCCATATAGATGGGGTATGAGCAAAACGATTCCTGATGTATTTAACTCTTTCCTTTAGACTGTCTAAGCTTTCCTCTCTCTCCTTAAGCCCTTTGTCCACTACGTTTAAGTCCGTTGTGACTTCTGATATCTTCTGTTTTGTGGTGGACTCGGTCTTACCTAGCTTCAACCTCTGGGCAGAAGCAACGATTCCGGAGAGATCCACTTTTGGTTTTTTGATTTTTATCCCGAGCATCTTTCTTAATTCATTATCTCTATCGACAAGTTCTGTTATGGCTTGCTTTACCTGTGATGTCTCCTGAGTAAAATAATCTATTTGTTCTTTCTGCTCTTCATTAACCTGCAGTGTTACCCTGTAATGCAAGAGTCTCCTAGAGAGCGCTGATGTATAGATAATGGATGACGAAACGAAAATAACACAAATCAATAGAACAAAAAGTGTAGAATAAACGACCCATTTAGGAACCCTAAAGGTATATACGCCTCCAGCAGAGCTGTGAGGAATAATGATAAACGTAAAGTACTTATTTTTGGAGATCCTTAACCCCTGCCTTGGCAGAAGACCCACCTCCCTGGTGTGGTTGCAATATCAGGGCGACCGGATTCTCCGCCAGAGGCGGATGCGCCTTTGGCGCAGAACCGGCATCCCATACTAAAAAGTCAACTTTTCCAAAATATCGGGGCGAGGGGATTCGAACCCCTGACCTCTGCACCCCAAGCCGAGAGATTTATGTTTTACATTATTATCATAAAATCGGAGCGGCGGGATTTGAACCCACGATCCCTACCACCCCAAGGTAGTGCCTTAGACCAAGCTGGGCCACGCTCCGATTTATTATAATACATAAACAAACGCAAACCTCGAGTTAGAGCGCTAGACCAAGCTGCGCCATGCCCCGAAATAATATCATTTTCGCATCAATTAAGCAATAGAGAAAAATCGGAGCGGTGGGATTTTCCGCCTTCGTCCACGACCTTCGGTCGGGACTTCGGCGGACAGGGAACCCACTCGTTCCTAAAAACTTCGGGGCGAGGGGATTTGAACCCCTGACCTCTTGCTCCCGAAGCAAGCGCTCTACCAAGCTGAGCCACGCCCCGATCAATTGTAAAAACTCATAATACTTTAACTACTGCCTAATCCAAAGTTATCGTGAAGAATCTGAACTGCTTTTTTGCCTTGATCGGCTTTTATCACACATGATATCTTTATCTCCGAGGTGCTTATCATCTCTATGTTTATCTTTTCAGAGGCCAGCGCGTCAAACATCTCCGAAGCAACTCCAGGTTTACTCACCATGCCCACTCCTACAAGAGAAACCTTTGCCAAATTTGCATCAGAGACAACACCTTCGGCATGAAGTTCCTTGCCAACACGCTCTGTTACCTCAACAGCTCGCTTAACCTCGGCCTTTTTAACTGTAAATGCCATATCTGCCTGAGTCCCTGCAGAATGAATACTCTGAACAATCATGTCCACATTTATGTGCTCTTTAGCCAAAGCACCAAAAAGTTTTGCAGCAATCCCGGGCTTATCCGGGATTTTAAGTATCCCAACCTTTGCTACATCGGTATCCAGGGCTACCGCCGTAACAGCTTCCTTCTTTTCCATTTTACCAACCTCCTTTATTAAGGTTCCTTCTTCTTCACTGAAACTCGATCGCAGATGAATCGTTATCCCATAAACCCGTGCGCATTCGACCGACCTTGGGTGAAGAACCTGGGTTCCTAAACTCGCCAACTCCAGCATCTCTTCATAAGAAAGAGAATGCAGCTTCCTGGCATTCTTTACAATCCTGGGATCAGCCGTATATACCCCATCTACATCCGTATAAATGTCACAAACCTCTGCTTTTAGCGCTGCAGCAATGGCCACAGCAGAGGTGTCTGATCCGCCTCTTCCGATAGTGATGATATCACCCTTGCTGTCAACCCCCTGAAAACCGGTTATGACAACAACCTTTCCTTCTTTTAGCTCCCTTTTGATTCTGTCGAGTTCAATGCCCTTGATCCTTGCTTTTTTATAGATATCTTCCGTAATGATGCCTGCCTGTCCACCGGTAAGGGATATGGCAGGACAGCCTAAATCTAGGAGTGCCATAGCCAGAAGCGACGCAGATATCTGTTCGCCGGTGGAGACAAGCATATCGTACTCTCTGTGATCTGGAGAGCTCGAAACTTTATGCATAAGCTCAATAAGCTCGTCCGTAGTATGTCCCATAGCAGAGACAACAACGATCAGATCGCTGCCTTGCTTCTTTAGCCTTGCAAGTCGTTTTGCTACATTCTTTATTTTCTCCGGTGTTCCAACCGAAGTTCCACCATATTTATGAACTAGTAGTGCCATATATTCTCCGATTAACCTCGAAATTATATCATATTATCGTTCGTTTGAAAATTAGCCATGCAAATGTTATATTACGCCTTGAGGTGATTTACTATGGCTAAAGAATTCTCCTTTGACATCGCATCCAAACCAAATATACAGGAAATCGACAACGCAATAAACATGTCGATGAAAGAAATACTTAATCGCTTTGATTTTAAGGGGAGCAGTAGCTCCATCAAAAGAGAGGGAGAGGTGTTCCACCTCATTTCAGATGACGAATACAAACTCAAAAGCGTCATAGATATTTTTAAAACAAAGCTTGTAAAAAGAGGAGTTTCTCTTAAATTTCTGGAATATGGAAAAATTGAGCAGTCTCTGGGCGGGGGAGCAAAGCAAGATGTGAAAATCAAATCCGGTATAACACTGGAGCAAAGCAAGAAGATAAATATAATGATAAAGGATTCCAAGTTTAAAGTAAAAACACAGATTCAAGGGGACCAAATCAGGGTCTCAGCCAGGAGTAAAGACGACCTCCAGGATATTATTAAGATGCTCCGCAGTGCTAACCTGGATATAGAGCTGCAGTTTGTTAATTATCGATAAAATAGGGAATGGGGATTAGAGATTGTGGATTTTGGGGCCTTTTATCTCCAGTCTCTAGTCTCCAGTCCCTAGCCCTCAACCTTCTTCTTTACTCTCCAAGTTTTTTGTTGACCTTTTCTAAGAGTTCCTTCGCCTTTTCTTTATCGTCTTTCCCTTCCGGGATTCTGTCTTCCTCAAACGGCAGCTCCAAAGCAATCAACAATTCTTCTTTGGCTTTTCTATGTTTGCCCATATTCATGTACACCTCAGCAAGACCAATGTGGTTAAGGATTCGATCGGGTTTATATTTAATTGCCAGAAGCACATGCTCTTTTGACTTGTTTATGTCTCCGCAGGAGAGTGGCCAGCCAGGTGCTTTTCTATATAAAGCACTTAGAACATAATACGCTCCGTCATGTTCTGAATCAAGCTTCAGGACCTTTTCCATTTCGTCCTTTATCGGGCCAACCAGAAAAAGACTATTAAGAATACCTCTTTCCTCTCCAATCCTTCCCAGAGAGACTCCAAGCCAGAAATGACCCTCGGTTCCTTCGGGGTTAATTTCTATGGCTTTTTTCGCGAAGCGCTCTCCTTTCTCCAAGACCTTTATCCTCTCTTCCTTGGGATATTTATCCCCAAGCCATTTACAAGCACGCGCTATCTTCCAGCAGGTCTCGTAATTTCCCGGATTGATTTCAAGAACTTTCTCATAGAGTTCTATGCTTTTTTCAGAGTATTCGATCACTTCCCTGCTCGCGTAGAGTAAATCGGCCTGCTCCAAGAGAGAACCAATCTCTTCTGAATGTGCTCTGGGAATAATGAGAACAAGAAAAGCAAACAAAATAAAAATTTTCTTCACAAGACACCTCTACTAAGATTATACCACATTCGCTTTGGGGAGCTAAACTTTAAGCGTTAGAACTCGCTACAGCTGTTGAATATTCCTACAAAAATCACTTGCAATCCAACTCAGACACAATGGCATAATTATTGCTAATGCTATATTTAAAAGGTCTTGAAGACCCTGATCCTTGAAAATTGAATATTCTCAAATCTCTGATATAATCTGAGTCTATGAAAATCGGAATGATATCCCTGGGTTGCCCGAAGAATCTAACAGATACCGAAGTAATACTGGGAAAACTCGTGCAGGCCGGTTACCAGATTACAAATAATGAAAAGAACGCCGATGTTCTAATCATAAATACCTGTGCGTTCATAAAACCCGCAATTGACGAAGCTCTAGCAGAGATCAAGCGGGCAGCCAAATTGAAAGAGCGGGGATTCATAAAATACATAGTTGTCGCAGGTTGCCTTCCACAAAGATTTAAAAACGATATATGCGATATCCGAAAGGTTGATGCTTTCATTGGATCCGGCAGTATCGACAAAATCGTCAAATTAATTGATACTATACAATTTCCCAGGCAGCCACGTGTTATAGTTTCCAATAACGGTTCCTGTCTATTTGACTCAGAAACCCCACGGATAAAAACCACACCAAAACACTATGCATATATCAAAATCGCTGATGGCTGTGATAACAAATGCACCTATTGCACTGTTCCCAAAATTCGAGGCCCATATAAAAGCCGGCAAATGACAGATCTAATAAAGGAAGCCGAAACCCTTGCCAAAGCTGGAGTAGCCGAATTAATACTTGTTGCTCAGGATACAACATACTGGGGCAAGGACTTATATGGAAAATATATGTTGCCCAAACTCTTAAAAAGACTCTGTAGAATCAAGGGGATCAAATGGATACGACTGATGTATACACATCCCGCTCACTTTACAGATGAACTCATAAGACTCATTGCCAAAGAAGACAAGATCTGCAAATATCTTGACTTGCCAATACAGCACACCTGTGATAAAATACTGCGGTTAATGGGGAGGCGGGTGTCGAGGCGGAAAATTTTAAGTTTAATAACAAAAATTCGAAGGTCGGTACCCGGGATAGCCTTACGCACCAGTCTTATTGTCGGCTTTCCTGGTGAAAAAAATAAAGATTTTAGTCAATTGCTGAATTTTATTCAAAAGGAGAGATTCGAAAGACTCGGGATATTTACTTATTCACCTGAATCTGGAACACCTGGAGCTTTATTGAGGGGACAGGTGCCAGAAGGTATCAAAAAAAGTAGATATCATCAAGCAATGCGCCTGCAGAACCGAATCTCCAGAGAGCAAAACAAAAGGATTACAGGAAAGATGATCGAGGTCTTGATAGATAGGAAAGCAAATGGAACTTTGGTAGGAAGAACATCCGCTGATGCTCCGGAGATCGATGGCTCTGTATTTATCACTCTGCCATCCGGCAGAAAAAAGGAATTCTCACCTGGAGAGATCGTAAGAGTTAAAATCACCAAAGCTCAAGCATATGATCTCTTTGGTGCCTTGGCAACTTGACGATACCAAACGTTATCTCGCTTCTGCGCATTGCGGTAATTCCCCTCTTTGTATACTTTTTGCTCATCCCGGGTCCAAACTACAGGGAAATATCAGCAATAATATTCGTCTTGCTGGTATTTTCAGACTTAATTGATGGTCTTTGGGCAAGAAAATTTAAAGCGATCTCGACCTTTGGAAAATATATCGATCCCTTGGCGGATAAGATCCTTGTAATCACAGCATTGATTGGTTTAGTTGAACTGAAGGTAATATCATCAATCCCAGTGATGATCATTGTTGCAAGGGAATTTGCGGTAACAGCTTGGAGACTTGCAGCAGCAAATATGAATGTTGTGATAGCCGCAGATTGGCTTGGAAAATGGAAAACAACCTTTCAGATGATAGCTGTTTTTCTTTTAATATTAAGGTGGCCTTATGGAGAGGTAATCCTCTGGGTTGCGGTGATATTAACGGTTCTTTCCGGAATCGATTATATATGTAAATCTTGGAAAAAGGTGTTTAAAGGATAATGGCTGAAGAATATGGCATAAAACCAGTAGAGATAAAACTTGAGGATTTCTTTACCAAGGTGCTTTCTGCTATCGGCAAGACTACCGATGAGCAGATATCGGAACTTCTAAAGCGAAGCAAAGCTACAATATCAGTTGTAGAATCCA
>JAUWWO010000024.1 GCA_030616825.1 Candidatus Margulisiibacteriota bacterium
AAAACAATCGGGGACGCCATAAGGGAAGAAACAGCAGGAGACAATCCGATAGTGGTGCGAGCTATTTCAAGAGGACCCCATCCATATAAAGCTGACGTAACGATATCAATCGAGGATGCTGCCTGGATACTTAAAGCAAACAAGAGGTCACAATTCCTACAAAACTTGATTGTGGTTTTTGTTACTGACTAAAACAAAGCCACCTTCACTTTAATGGAGGAGTACCCAAGTGGTCTAAGGGGACGGTTTGCTAAACCGTTAGGGGCTTTGCCCGCGTGGGTTCAAATCCCACCTCCTCCGTTTTTCATCTTGACTTTAAATAAACCCTCAAACTATTGCTAAATTTTTAGCACCTGCTATAATTAAAACAAATGAAAAACAAAGCATTTAAAATCATCTGTACGCTACTTTTAATATCCTTCTCGGCAGGAATATGCTTTGCTTACGAACTTTACAGTCTTAACTTCCCAAAAAACGAAGTGGTCATATTTTTAAACCATATGGCAAACGGGAAAACCGCCCAAGTCTTCAATACGTATTACAAATGGAAAAATAATTATGTCATAAAAGTTGTAGAGGAAAATGGAAACGTTATAAAGATAATTGTTGATAAATATTTCATCCCCAAAATTTATAAGAAGGTCAGCAAAAGTGGCAAAGTACTGGAATACACAAGCTATGGCAAAGGTAAACTGACAGTGTCTATTCCGCACAAAAGGATAAAAAAGACAGTGTCACTTCCTTCAACTTACTACGATCCATTTACTCTCTTCTATGCATTTCGCAGGTTTCCGTTCGGCAAAAAGGACAAGATTAACATCAACCTGGCCTATCACGATCCTGGGAATATAAGAGTAGTAAAGATGTACGTAAAAAATAAAGGAATAGAAACCGTAAAAATAGGTGCAGGTAAGTTTAAATGCTACAAACTGGAGATGGGAACAGTAAAGCGAGCAGACACAGTGATCTGGCCTTACAAATATTACTTCTGGTTCACTACCGACTCAAGACACCATTTTGTAAAATTCCAGGGAAGGGAAAGGGATGCTTCAATCATAATCTCAGAACTTGCGATATACAAAATAGGAAAGAAATTTATAGTGAAGAAAACCTCTCTGAATAGCTATCAATCTGATATCATAACTTCCTCTTCACGCAAAGAAATTTAGCCCTCAAATAAAAACTGCGCCCGACAGGATTCGAACCTGTGACCTAACGATTCGTAGTCGTTCGCTCTATCCAACTGAGCTACGGGCGCGTGGTGAAATTATTATAACAGAATTTGCTATTTAGCGGTAGAATTAGTGCGTCAGAGGCGATTCGTAGTTGTTTACCCCGAGCGAACGCAGTGAGTCAAGGGGTTTGTTCTATCCGATTCCTCAACGTTAACCTACTCCTTTTTCAATATTCCCCCACCCCTTACTATCGCAGGGTATCCGTTCATCACCCGCAAAGCATTTATGTTCTCAAGCATTTGCCTGTTTGCACTCTCGGACAGTTCTCTTAGTGACTTGATTATCCCGGCATTGGCCTTCTTCATCTCTATGCCGCCAGTAGCTACGTTATACTTGGCCATGAATATGAGCAGAGTATAGTCAACAAGGTCTGCAATGATGTAGTTCTTTATAGCACGCTGAACAAGCAACGACTCCGTTTCAGTTGTAACACCATACTCTTTCCTGAGCTCGACAACATGCTGATCTATCAAGTCCAGATAATCCCTCTCTATTCTTTCGGAGATATCTTTTTCAGACAATCGCTCAGCAAAAGCTGCAGTAGAGGCCACAAGAATAAGCGCAATGAAGATAGAAACCACAAATATCTTTTTCATGAGTATATTCACCCCCGCAAGTGAAGCATTATACATCTTTTAGGTCTTATATTCAAAAAGAAAAGAGGAGCTTCCAAACTGCCCCTCTATTTTTACAAACTAAATATCGGCTGACCCTTACTTTCCCCCAAGTAGTTCTTTTATTTTTGTTTTACCCCAAGGTGTCTTGGATAGCATTTCCGTAACTTCAGCACGGGTTAGTTCCTTATTTGGCTCAAAGTTCCCGCCGCTTAAGTAATCGAGCATTCCTGCTTCCACGGCAGCCCAAACTGATGGAGTAGCCCAGTGCCCAAGGGATAGGTCCGAAAATGGAGCCGTGGTCACACCCTTCGGGCTTGGAACCTCAGCAAATCTCACAATTATGACAACTCCCTCAGCTCGGGAAACACTCTTCCCTGGCTTGAATGTTCCGTCAGGATAACCTGAAACAAGCTTCATGTCTGAAGCAGACTTAACGTATTTCGCAGCCCAGTGAGTGGATGACAGATCCGGAAATGGATTCTCAAGAATTTCTTGGGGTTCAACCTCTTTTGCCCTAATAAGGATTGCCGAAAATTCTGCACGAGTCAAAGGCTCATCGGGTCTAAACGTCCCATCAGGATATCCTCCAATAACCCCGATTGTGGCCAGGTATTCTATTGCCTCCTTGGCCCAGTACCCTTTGGGAACATCGATAAACGCCTTTAAAGCCGGTTTGGGTTTGACCACAGAGACCACTGCCGGCTTAGGTGCTGCAGCAGTTTTTCCTACAACTTCTTCTATCTTTTCTTTCTTCCGCTCCAGCTCCTCGTCGCCTACAAAACCAAGTGAAAAATAATGAGTTACATTTTCTGTGAGCTCCCCATATTGATGATAGGCATAATCAAAAGTAAAACCACCATATTTGATGCCGACTCCAGCGGTCAAGTTGTTTTCAATTCCCACACCAGAAGTGGTTGCCGCTGGCTTTTGATCAACTCCAGCCCGCAGGGCCAGCGCTTTTGTCGGCCGCCACTCTGCCCCAAGATGCCAAACAGAAGGTCTTGAAAGACCTGGGTGCACATCCAAATCCAGCGCAATCGTAAGTTCCTGTCCATCTGCTCTGTGGAGTCCCTCTTCTCCCCAAACCTCCACCGCACCTCCAACTTTCACAAGCATAGGGATCGATTCTTCAAGGGGTTCATCTCTCATTGCATTTTTGGGCCAGACAAACTTACCTCCCAAGCTCATGGGCAGGGTATTAATGAGATTTACCCCTAATCTTGCCCATCTAGCTGGTGTATATTGCAAACCTAAATCCATATCAATTCCTGTGCCGCTTGCGCCTTCAAGGGTTGCTCCACCGCCACTAAAACCCTGCAAGAAAACCTTGGCACTTGCTCCTACTGCAACATCCCTTGCAAAATCCCAGGGAAGAAATCTGTCCAGCTTTGAACCATAGGATAAAAAGAAAAGGCCTGCATTATAATCAGTATAGTCTCCGGTGAATTCTGGAGTGCCACCACCAGTAAGTGTTGTTATTGGAATACTGGGCACACCTACATTAATATAGCCAATGCCAAGTGTTCCAAACTGAAAGGGACTAGCTGCTCCAACTACAATGTAATTCACATCCTGGAGTATTGTCCCACTCATACTGGTCATTTTCCAAGTTTTAAAATTAGCCAGCCCTGCGGGATTCAGAAAGACTGCACTTCCATCATCTGCAATCCCAACAAAGGCCTTACCCATCCCCAGTGGCCTCGCCCCCACCCCTATCTCGGAGGGATCAGCAATGGCGCTCTCTCCGCTAGCAGGAGAAGAAAACGATAAACCAAACAAGATTAAAAACAAGATAAGTACAATATTAAGATGTTTTCTCATAATAAACTTACTCCAATCTATGCTTTAGCATTTTACAGCGCCACCACACCCAAGTCAATTTATTATCGACAATTTTGCCTCCAGATTTCAAGTTCAATGAAAATTTATATAATATGTGATAGAATCAAAACTAACGTGAAAAACACAAAGAAAATTAGAAATTTCTCAATCATCGCCCATATTGATCACGGAAAATCTACTTTAGCTGACCGGCTGCTCGAGGCAACCGGAACCATCGAAAAACGCCTTATGAAGGAACAGGTGCTGGACACAATGGAACTCGAGCGGGAACGCGGAATCTCCATTAAAGCCAAGGCAGTACGGATGATCTATAAAGCAGCGGACGGCGAGGATTATATCCTCAATTTAATCGACACCCCGGGGCATGTTGATTTCAACTATGAAGTATCGCGAGCACTTGCTGCATGCGAAGGAGCAATCCTGGTTATTGATGCTTCCCAGGCTATTGAAGCTCAAACGCTGGCAAACGAACTCCTGGCAAAAGAAAACAATTTAGTGATCATCCCGGTGATAAATAAAATCGATCTACCAAATGCAGAACCGGAAAAAGTAAAAATGGAGATCAAAAATGTATTTAACATAAACCCTGACGAGGTGATACTCGCGAGCGCAAAGGAAGGGATCGGAACAGAAGAAATCCTCACAGCAATTATAAAAAGAATACCCCCTCCATCGGGAGAGAGCGAGTCCCCCCTCCAGGCACTGATATTCGACTCTCACTACGACACATACAGAGGTATATTCAGTTATATAAGAACAGTTAACGGTGAAATCAGTCCGGGAATGAGAATACTGATGATGGGCACAGGGACCAAATTCGAAGTCCAGGAGGTCGGAATCTTTAAGCCCGGATTCAGCCCCACACAGAAGCTCTCTGCAGGAGAAGTCGGGTATCTCATTGCTGGAATAAAAAATGTCGGTGATGCTAGGGTTGGAGACACCGTAACCGATGCAGGGTCTCCAGCAGAGCACGCACTCCCCGGATATAAAAAGGCAAAACCCATGGTATTCTGCGGTTTTTATCCTGTAGCGGCGGACGATTTCGGGCTCCTTAAAGAGGCGCTCGAAAAATTACAGCTCAACGACGCATCGCTTACCTTTGAGCCCGAGACATCAGGAGCACTTGGCTTTGGGCTGCGCTGTGGATTCTTAGGCCTACTACATTTAGAGATAATACAGGAACGGCTGGAGCGAGAGTACAAACTAAATCTCGTCGCCACTGCTCCCAACGTAGTATATAAGGTAAACAAAACGGACGGGAAGACAGTGTTTATAGACAATCCAACGAAGCTTCCTCCGCGACAGAAGATACAATCGATCGAAGAACCATACCTCAAACTTACTATTTTCTGCCCCAGCCAGTTTGTGGGAAAGGCCATGGAGCTTGCCCAGGACAAACGCGGAACTTTCTTGAATACAGAATACCTCGACCCAAAAAGAGCCATGCTTTCTTATGAGATTCCGCTGTCTGAGGTGCTCGTCGAATTTCACGATCTTTTAAAGTCTGCAACAAAAGGATACGCCTCCATGGATTATGAGTTTTTAGGATACCGTAAGTCAGAGCTGGTTAAAGTTGACATCCTCATAAATCATGAGCCGGTTGACGCATTATCCATAATAGTAGACAAGGACAAGGCATATTACACTGGAAGGCGTCTTGTCGAAAAGTTAAAAGAGCTCATTCCCAGGCACTTATTTCAAATACCAATTCAGGCAGCGATTGGAAGCAAAGCAATAGCCCGGGAGAACATTTCAGCGCTCAAGAAAAACGTCCTCCAGAAGTGCTACGGTGGGGACGTAACACGAAAAAGAAAACTCCTGGAAAAACAAAAAGCCGGGAAAAAGAGAATGAAAAGAATTGGGAAAGTCGATGTGCCCCAGGAGGCGTTTATGGCTATATTGAAGTTGGGGAAATAAGTAGTAAAATAATGTAAGTAATTATGAACACATACGCACTATACATACATATGCCTTTTTGCGAGAAAAAGTGCAATTACTGCGACTTTACATCTTATGCTGGACTAAACCATTTGATTTCTCCATATCTCTCAGCCCTGAAGCGGGAATTTACTGCCTATTCTCAAGCACTCAAGTCGCCCTTGATCAAGAGCGTATATTTTGGAGGAGGAACCCCAAGCATCCTTTCACAAAACGCAATAGAAGACATACTGGACTGTATCAGAAAATATTTTAATCTCCAAGAAAAGGCAGAGATATCCATAGAGGTCAACCCGGGAACGGTCAACCTGGCAAAACTACTCTCATACAAAAAGGCTGGTATAAACAGGCTAAGCATTGGCGCACAGTCGTTTAACGACGGTCATCTCAAGGTATTGGGAAGAATCCACACCGCAAGTCAGATATCGTACACGTTTAAGTCAGCAAGAACAGCCGGCTTTGGCAATATCAACATAGATCTCATCTTTGCTCTGCCTACACAGGACGTTATCGATTGGGGAAACACCCTTAAAGCTGCTATATCACTTAGACCAGAACACATCTCAACATACAGCCTGGTAATTGAGGAAGGAACACCACTGCACAGGGAAAGAGCAAAACTAGAGCTGCCCAGCGAAGAGGAAGAATGCCTGATGTATGAAGACGCAATAGAAAGTCTTACTGCCTCAGGTTATGAACACTACGAGATAAGCAATTTTGCAAAACCAGGATTCAGGTGTATAAACAATCAAACCTATTGGAATAACGAGGACTACATTGGAGTCGGCGCTGGGGCAACCTCTTATCTTGGCTCATCCCGCTTTGCCAATCCCAGAAAGGTCGAGACCTATATTTCCGAATGGCAAGCCCCTACCGCATCCATTTTAGGTCACAAATATACTTCTGGAAAAC
>JAUWWO010000088.1 GCA_030616825.1 Candidatus Margulisiibacteriota bacterium
GGAGGGGGAGGTGGGGCGCAGGCTATAGTGCCATATCTTGGGCGCAAGATGAAGCTCGGATATCATATTGCCAAAAATAATGCAATCCTTTCAGCGATTGGTGTTGCTCTGGCCTTGCTTCATGACAGGGTGGAGAGGTCTGTAATAAATCCAACTGAGAAAGACATTTTAAAAATAAGACGGGAGGCAGAGGAGCGAATTATACGGATGGGCGCTAAGCCGCAGTCTATTGAGGTCCAGGTTGAAGTGGATGCAAAGCAAAATGTTCTCAGGGCATCTGCTTTCGGCGCGACCGAACTTAGAGTAAAAGATCTCAAGTCCAAGGTTAACATGCAACAAAAAAATGAAATAGCCTCAAAATCCATGAGAATTCCCCTCAAAAGTGTTAAACTATTGGGGGAGACTTCTGGTTTTGCCGTTTTTGGTGGCGAGAAAACAGAAAAATATCTTTTCGGTTTGCTCTCTGGGAAGAAGAATCTGATTCGGGTGATTGATAGTGCTGGCGTTGTTCGCCTGCAGAAAAGTAATGCGAAGCTTTGCAAGAGTATTGCGGAAAATATTTGCGAAGACTTAAAAAGAGCTTTAACTGAGCAGGCACAATACGGGGATGCAGGAGAGAGACTCCCGAGTATATTTGTCTTATATGGGAGCAAAATCTTGGACCTCTCAGGTCTCACCGATGTGTCGCAGATAATAAGCTTGACCAGGCTTGAACTTGAGGGGTTGCCTGGAGAGGAGCCGATATTTATTCTCTCAACTATTAGTTAAGGAGGTGTCCCATGAGCAAACTAATCGAAGCTTTAAAAAAGAACATTTTAACTCTTATAGTAAGTCTGCCTGAGAATTCTGCGGAACTCGCTAAAGCAGCAATTGATGGTGGAGCGGATGCTATAAAAGTTCACATGAATATTACTCATGAGGCAGCAGGGACGCAGTTCCGCAGCCTCGCTGAAGAGCGTGCAGCACTAGAGGATATTTTGGATCTTGCAGATGTTCCTGTGGGAATTGTCCCTGGAGAAAAGGTGCTTCCCAATGAGAAAGAGATGGAAGAAATGATCAAAATGGGATTTGATTTCTTTGACGTAAAACTTAGAGTTATATTGCCATGGATGCTCAGGGTCAAGGAGATGGGGAAGATTGTGGCACTGGATAAGGAATATTCTATGGACAAACTTATAGGCATTAAAGATTTGGGGGCCGATGGGGTGGAAGCGGCAATAGTTTCTGCATCTGAATACGGGAAAGACCTGAATGTGGGAGATCTGCAGGGGTTTATCTCTATAGCCATCTCCGCTGGGATTCCGGTGGTTGTGCCTACCCAGAAATCAATAAGGACATCTGAAGTTCCTATTATTGCTGATACAGGAGTAAAAGGTCTTATGATAGGTGCTGTGGTTACCGGAAAAACTGCAAGTTCTATAAAAAAAGCCACACAGGCATACAGAGCGGCGATTGATGATTTAGGGTAGAGCAGAGAAGTGAGAAATAATTCCGCGTAGGTCAGCATCTTATGCTGACCGTCACCCTAAGAGGGTGACCTACGCGGGGAGTTTGTTTAAAGTTTGAAAGATAAAAAGTTTTATGAAGAAGACTAGTATTGCTTATGTCCCGCTCGATGACAGGCCATGCAACTTAAAATTCCCTCAAAAACTTGCAGGCCTTGCTGGAGTAGAACTCGTAACTCCCCCCAAAGAGAGTCTAGGACATTTCATTACTCCTGGGAACTGCGAAAAGATCATTTCCTGGCTTACCGAGGTTGCTTCTAAAGTTGATTTAGCAATAATTTCAGTGGACATGGTTGCCTTTGGAGGGCTCCTCTCTTCGAGAAGATTTAATGTAAGTTTGGAAGTTGCCATGCACAGGCTGGAGGTTTTTAAAGATTTAAAGAAGCAAAACCCAAAGATCACGGTATGTCCATATTCCCTGATAATGAGGCTTTCACCTTCTGCAGATATGGGTGTGGAGGAGAAGCTCTGGAAGGCGATCCTCAGATATTCCGAACTCATCGACAGAGTTGAAGTTTTTGGATTGCTGGATGATAAGGTGCAGCTGAAGAAAGTTGAGAAGGTGATTCCCAAAGAAGCCCTTAAGAATTATCTTGTGGTCAGGGAGCGAAATCATGCAGTTGGGATAAAAATGATAGAGCTTGCTTCTGAAGGAATCGTTGATTTTTTGACAATAGGCCAAGACGATGCTTCAGCACATGGTTTGCATAAAAAAGAAAAGAGAAATTTAGAAGGGTTGGTCGCTGAATTAGCTATTGAGGAGAAGGTAAAAATAATCGGCGGGGCAGATGAAATAGGGATGATGCTTAGCTCAAAGTGCATTGCAGGTGAAAAGATTAAGCCTAAAATTTTTGTTGTTGCGTCTAATGAAGAATGGATGGGTCAGGTCCCGCTATATGAGGATAAGGCATTAATCGATTCCGTGGAAGATCACGTTTTATCACTTGGCGGGTTAATCACGGGCAAGAGATCCGAAGCCGATATAATCCTGTTTATTAATACGCCTCTTAAAAAACATATTGATTTGTTTCTAGAAGGGTCAAGGATGACAAATAGGAATTTTGATTCCTTTGTTAAAGATATTAAAAAGGAGCTTAATTCTGGGAGAGTTGTTGCAATCGCGGATACATCTTACGTAAATGGTGCAGACCCTGAGTTTATGAAAGCCCTTCTCACCAGTGTACCAATCGAGAACCTCGCCGCATTCTCTGCCTGGAACACGGCTTCCAATTCAATAGGGGCCACTCTTGCCCATTTGTTTTTATTTTTGTTTATGAAAAATATGAGAGAAGAAAAATGGAAGAAAATTCACAGGGCATATCTTGCGGAAAGATTTATAGACGATTATTTATATCAGACACTTCTTCGACCAAGGATTAAAAAGGACTTGATTGAGAGAGCTGTTTCTATCTACGATTTAGGAGAGCATTATCCTACAGTTGAGTGGGTGGTGAAGAAAGAGTTGGGAGATATGGCTTCTTCGTTCTTAGCTAGGCACTTTAAAGATTTAAAGAATGTTAGATTTAATATCGCTCTTCCATGGCCCAGGATTTTTGAGGCCGATGTTGATGTGGTTGAAGAGAAAGGAAGGTTTAAATAATTTAAAAAAATGAAAAAAGTTTTGTCATACATTTTAGTTTTAGTGTTTGTCTTGGGCGTCTCCTCTGGAGCCCAAGCCAAGGTCTCCTTTTCCAGAAAAGAACAGGCCTATCTTAAGTCTCATCACAGCATCATCAAAAAACGATACTTTATATCCAAGAAAAGCAGCATTAAAAGTCTTCTTGCAAAATTAAAACGCGAAAGAAAATCGATCAAAAAATTGAGAATGGAGAGAGGGATTTAGTGGAAGAAGGGTTTAAGGTATTAAATACAGACGTCCTCGTCGTTGGCGGAGGACCAGCAGGTTTTAGCGCTGCTACCTCCTCGGCAAGGGAAGGGGTTCGGACGATCCTTGTTGAGCGATACGGTTTTCTTGGCGGGATGGCTACAGCAGGACTTGTGGGACCGTTTATGGTTTCTAGACTTCCCTCTGGCGAACTAATACAGTCCCCGATTTTTAAGGAGATGATTGAAAAGCTCAACTCTCAAGGTGCTTGCCAGAATGGAGAGCTTTTTGGACAACCGCATATTCTTTTTGATCCAGAGATACTGAAAACGATTTTGTTTGATATGGTGCTGGAGGCAGGAGTTAAGTTATATCTGCATTCTCTTGCAAGTGGAGTAATTTTAAAAGAGAAGAAATTAGCTGGTGTGGTTTCGGAGAGTAAATCCGGGCAGTTTCGAATTTTTTCGAAAGTTATTGTTGATGCCACGGGTGATGCAGATCTTGCCTGGATGGCTGGTGCGCCCTACAAGCTTGGAAGGCCAGAGGATGGCCTCATGCAGCCGGCTACACTTTACTTTAGAGTTGGGGGAGTAAATACAGAGAAGATGCCGGCGAGAGAA
>JAUWWO010000045.1 GCA_030616825.1 Candidatus Margulisiibacteriota bacterium
ATCAAGCTTTCGCAACTTATATCCTCTTCTTTTATGTTGATACCATGAAACTCACTGCCTCGCTTGCCGCGATCGGGATGCTTATTTATGGAATCTGGAACGCCTTGAATGATCCATTAGCAGGGTTTCTCTCCGATAGAACAAGAACTAAGTGGGGGCGGCGTATTCCCTATATTGCTTTTGGTGCAATACCTTTTGGTGTCGTTTACTTTTTGGTTTGGTCTCCTCCGGTTAGTTCAGTTAATATGCTTGCTCTTTTCTTTTATTTTCTCACCTTCATTTGTCTTTTTGATGGCTTTTACAGCTTTGTGGTTCTCAACTGGGCTTCTCTTTATCCGGAGATGTTTCCGACTCTTAAGGAGAGGGCAGAGGTCAATTCCTTCAGGCAATTTTTTGGTGTGTGGGGATTGATCATTGGCATTGCCCTTCCACCATTGATTTATTCAACACTTGGGTGGGGTGTGATGGGAATTGCCTTTGGTATTATAATCTCAGGGGCATTTTTGATATCGCTCCTGGGAAGCCGAGAAAAGAGGGAATTTAGTTTAGATCAATCTTTGGGCATTAAGGATGCGCTGTCCGCGACACTTAAAAATAAGTCGTTTTTAACCTTTGTGATATCCAATCTCTTTGTCCAATATACTTTTACAATGGTTCTGGCAATTATTCCCTTTTATGCCAAATATGTTTTGGGTGTTGGACCTAGAGAAACTTCAATGATACTTGTCTCTGCTTTTGTTATTGAGATGCCAATGTTATTTATCTGGGGAAAAACTGCAGTTAGGCTTGGTGCCAAGAGGACCTATATGATTGCAATCGCTGCCTTTGCTTTTGCTCTTATTCCTTTCTTTTTCTTAAGAAATGTGCTTGGAGCGATGATAACTTCAGGGCTTTTGGGAGCGACTCTAGCAGGGGTGATAGTCCTTTCCGATGTTCTCATATCTGATGTGACCGATGAAGATGAATTGAAGACTGGCGTGAGAAGAGAAGGGATGTACTTCGGGGTAAACGCATTTGTGTGCAGATTTGCCATAGCCCTTGAGGCAGCGAGTATCGGCTTGATGTTTACATTAACAAGGTATGATCCTAACATATTAACTCAGCCAAAGGCTTTTCTATTAGGTCTTCGAACTCTTGTTGCAGGATTTCCGGCCTTGAGCATGATCATTGCCTTTGTGATAATGATTTACTATCCTTTGGCTGGGGGATATTTGCAGACCGTGAAAACCAAGATTGAGTTGCTTCATAAAGAGAAGGCAAAAGGTGTGAGCACTGTATGAGCGAACACAAACACGAGATGGCTACATCATATGTGACCAACAGAAGAGCGCTGGCTTTAGCCCTTACGATCACCGCCTCAATGATGGTTGTAGAATTCGTCGGCGGACTACTTAGTGGAAGCTTAGCCCTGTTATCCGACGCGGGCCATATGCTTACGGATACTGGTGCTCTTGCCCTGGCCCTTTTTGCCCTGTGGTTTTCAAGAAGACCTGCTACGCATGAAAAGACTTTTGGGTTCTATCGTGCTGAAATACTTTCTGCGCTTCTCAATGGATCATTGTTGATAGTAATTGCCGGCTATATCTTCTATGAGGCCTTCCAGAGATTTACAAATCCCACGGAAGTAAAAGCATTGCTCATGCTTTCTGTGGCGGGCATAGGGCTTGTGGCTAACATTGCGGGAGCGTTTATTTTGTCAAAAGGCAGTCGTGAAAACTTGAATGTAAAAGGAGCCCTTTGGCATATCATCTCCGACGCGCTTTCCTCAGTAGGAGTGATCATAGGCGGTCTGATCATGATTTTTACCAGGTTTTATTTGGTTGACCCTATTATCGGATTTATTATCGGACTTGTGATACTTAGAGGCGCCTGGAGTCTTGTCAAGGAGTCTGTAGATATACTTTTGGAAGCTACACCGAAAGATGTCAACGTTGAGAAGGTTGTTGATGTGTTGAAAGGCATCCCAGGAGTGCAAGACGTTCACGATGTGCATATCTGGACGATTACTTCAGGCCTCAGGGCGTTTTCCGCTCATGTGTTTATCGAAGATGCCCTGCTCAGTGAATGCGGTGATGTGTCCAAAAAGATAAAGGAAGTTCTCAAAGAGAAGTACTTGATAACCCACGCTACGCTCGAATTCGAATGCGAGAGTTGCAAGGGACCGATTGTCTGCCCGATAGGCAAACATTAATTTGAAAAGGAGGTGAAATATTTATGATGACGGGTGGAATGGTATATGGATCTTTAATTCTTTCTTTGCTTTTACTTGGTTTTGCATACATAGTTTATGTTTTGGCTAATAAGGAATCAGGTGGAATTAAGACGGCCGGACAGGTAATCGCAATCATAATTGCTGTTATTGCATTGCTGGTATTTCTATACAGCGGAATCTATGGTGGAGTTATGGGCCGTGGAATTTGTGGGCGGGGGATGATGGGGATGCGTGGAGGTTATAAGGGGTATGGAATGATGCATGATGATAAAGGGAGATATGAGTTCATGGAAAAGATGATGGAGAAGCCGGGGATGATGGAGTGGATGGAAGAGTATATGGAGGAACACGCAAAATAAAAATTCTTTAAGCAGTTGGTGCTGTCCAGTGGTGCGAGGAGGTGAATAAAAATGAAACTCAATTCTTTAGCTTTTGGTTATGCATGTGCAATTATCTCCGCGGCAGTTATGTTATTGCTCGGAATATTGGCGAATTTAGGAATATATGTTAGTGCAGCTAAGATGATGATGCAGTGGCATATGTTCTTTTCATTGAGCATTGTCGGGATAATCACCGGCATGATTGAGGCGGCCGTAGGCTCTTTTGTATTCGCTTATGCCTTTGCATGGGTTTACAATAAGCTGGCGAAATAGGAACAAAATGAGCAATCTTTTCCTTTGATAGGAGGGATTCTATGCCAAAGGATCCTGTCTGTGGAATGGATGTCGATCCCAATAAAGCCAAATTTAAAGTGGAAAAAGATGAGAAGACTTATTACTTTTGCAGCAAGAATTGTTATAATCGGTTTACTCAGGGAAAACCAGCAGCAGAAAAACATGTTCATAAGGCTGTCCTGCCAAAAGGAAAAACCGAAAAGATATTTATCTCGATTTCCGGCATGCACTGTGCCTCCTGTGTGACATCAATTGAAAATGCCCTGAAAAGTTTTAAGGGGGTAATTGACGCAAAAGTGAATTTTGCCTCTGAGAAAGCCACAGTTGTGTATGATCCTGCAGTTGCTGATGTGGAGAAAATCGAAAAGGTTATTGAAGCGACGGGGTATGAGGTTATAAAGCCAAAGAAGGCAGAAGGCAACATTTTAAGACTAAAAGTTGTAGGAATGGATAATCCGCATTGTGTGGGGACGGTTGGTGGGGCAGTAGGAAGCCTTCCTGGAATAATATCCAAAGACTTGCGAGTCAACGAAAAAGCAGTTATTAAATACGATCCTTCAAAAGTTACTCCCCAGAAAATAAAAGAAGTCATAAAAGAAGCTGGCTATACCCCGATTGAAGAGGAGGGAATAACTGAGGACGTTGAAAGGCTTGCCAGAGCGAAAGAGATTAACAATTTAAGAAACAGGTTCATTGGTTCCTTCATTTTGAGTTTGCCTCTCCTTTACTATATGTTTGTTATGCTCTTTGGCTGGCCCATGCCTGAGTTTATGATAAAAAATGCTGCTACAATCCAATTTCTGCTTGCCACTCCTGTCATGTTTTTGGGGAGCATATTTTTTACATGTGGAATTGTTTCCTTGATTAAAACTAGGACTGCAAACATGGACACGCTGGTTTCCATAGGAGTTGGAGCAGCTTATCTATATAGTTTATATGTCACAGCTTCTATTTTGATGGGAAATACTGCGTATGGAATGCGAAATTTATACTATGAAGTTGCTGCATTTCTTTTAGCTTTTATTCTACTTGGAAAATATTTTGAAGCAGTTGCTAAAGGGAAAACCTCAGAGGCCATAAAGAAACTGATAGGCCTGCAGGCAAAGACCGCTGTGGTGGTTCGAGAAAGGAAAGAGGTTGAGATTAAGATTGAGGAGGTTGCAGTAGGAGATATTGTGGTAGTTAAACCAGGAGGAAAGATCCCGGTTGATGGGACGTTAGTAGAAGGGTATTCCAGTGTGGATGAATCAATGGTTACCGGTGAGAGTATCCCTGTAGAGAAGAAGACCGGCGATAAGGTCATTGGTGCTACAATCAATAAAACTGGAGCGTTCAAATTTAAGGCAGAAAAAATCGGAAAAGATACTTTCCTGGCACAAGTCATAAGACTTGTTGAAGAAGCTCAAGGAAGCAAAGCCCCTATAGAGGAGTTGGCTGATAAGATCTCGGCATATTTTGTTCCTGCTGTGGTTTTAATAGGAACATTTTCTTTTATAGTGTGGCTTCTGGCTGGACATAGTTTCGTTTTTGCCCTCACTGTTTTTATCGCGGTGCTTATAATCGCCTGCCCATGTGCTTTGGGTCTGGCCACACCGACAGCGGTTATGGTCGGGACAGGACTTGGTGCTGAGAATGGAATCCTTATAAAGAGCGCAGGGGCATTGCAGATGGCTGGGAAACTGGATGCTGTGATCTTTGACAAAACAGGGACACTCACCAGAGGTGAGCCAGAAGTTACTGATCTGGTCCCCTCTCCTAAATTCCGAGAAATACTATTATATGCTGCTGTTGCGGAAAAGCGATCAGAACATCCTCTTGGGGAGGCAATTTTAAAAAAAGCAAAAGCTGAGGGGTTAAGCGTTCCCGAGCCAGAAGGTTTTAATTCGGTCTCAGGCAAAGGGGTTGAAGCCAAACTAAAAGGAGAGACTATTTTACTCGGGAATCGGAAACTCATGCAAGACAAACATATCTCATTTGCAGAGGTTGAGACTAAAATACAGGAGCTTGAGTCTCACGGGAAGACGGTCATGATCGTGGCAAAGAACAACGCTTTTCTAGGGCTTGTGGCGGTGGCGGATACACTGAAACCATTTTCAAAAGACGCTGTAGATGAACTTCATCGTATGGGGAAAGAGATTGTGATGATTACCGGTGATAATAAAAGGACAGGTGAAGCGATCGCGAAGCAAGTAGGGATAGATAGGGTTTTTGCAGAGGTTCTTCCTCAAGATAAAGCTGAGAACATCAAAAAACTTCAGGCTGAGGGCAAAAAGGTTGCCATGGTTGGTGATGGTATCAATGATGCGCCGGCTCTTGCTCAAGCCGATATCGGCATCGCCATTGGATCTGGAACCGATATCGCGATTGAGGCAGGAGAGATCGTTTTGGTTAAAGACGATCTGCGTGATGTGGTGACAGCCATTGACTTGAGTTCTTATTCTATGCGAAAGATAAAACAGAATCTCTTCTGGGCATTTATCTATAATTCTTTTGGGATTCCAATTGCAGCAGGGGTTCTCTATCCTTTCACAGGGTTTCTTTTAAATCCGATAATAGCTGGGGCTGCAATGGCTTTTAGTTCTGTTTCCGTTGTTACCAATTCACTTTTGATGAGAA
>JAUWWO010000043.1 GCA_030616825.1 Candidatus Margulisiibacteriota bacterium
GAAGGAATTTAAATTGAAGATGCCAAAGGATCATCCGGCAAAGGAAATAGCAGGTCGTGAGGTAACATTTTCCGTAACACCGAGAAAGATCTCCAGAAAGGAACTTCCAGAGCTTGGAGATGAATTTGCAGAACGCATATCAGGTGCTCCTTCATTTGAAAGTTTAAAAGAGGACATAAAGAAGCGACTTGGTGAGGATAAGAAGCTAAGGATTGAAGCAGAACTTAAAAACCGATTAATAGAAGGGGTAGCAGCAGGGATTTTAGCTGATACCCTTCCTGGTATGATCCGGAGAGAGACGGACCTCATGATTGATGAAATGAAAAGTTCACTGGCAAGGGACAAGCTCTCCCTTGAGGACTATCTGAGGATGACTAAGAAAGCAGAGAAGACCTTACGCGACGAATTAAAAAAGGGGGCCCAGGCCCGTGTCCGGTCTAAACTGGCACTGCGTGCTGTTGCAGAAAAGGAGAAGTTAGAGGTAACGGGAGAAGATGTAGATTCTGAATTGGATGTCTTGGCAAAAAGTAGCGGCCAGACTCCTGAGAAGTTTAAGGCCACTGTGGGTGAGCCCGGCCTGGAGTATATAAAGGACTATCTATTGAGAAGAAAAGCGCTAGAGTATATAATGTCAAAGGCGAAGATAATTGAAAAGAAAAAAAGGAGGGGTAAAAAATGAAAGAAAAGTTTCAAACTGTGGTTCAAATGGTCGTTGAACAAAGTGCGAAAGGGGAGAGGGCATATGATATATATTCGAGGCTACTGAAGGAGCGCATAATTTTTATGGGAAGTCCTCTTGATGACGAGGTTGCGAATATAATAATTGCCCAGCTTCTGTTTTTGGAGGCAGAGGATTCTTCAAAGGATGCTTATATGTATATAAACTGTCCCGGAGGGGTAGTTACTGCCGGGCTGGCGATTTACGATACGATACAATATATAAAGACACCGGTGTCCACCATATGCATCGGGCAGGCAGCGAGCATGGGTGCGCTGCTCCTCACTGCTGGAAGCAAGGGCAAACGCTATACGCTGCCGAATTCCAGAATGATGATACACCAGCCGCTGGGTGGAGCGCAGGGACAGGCAACAGACATAGAGATACAAACCCGTGAGATTATCAGGGTCAAGAAGCTCATCAATGAGATATTTGCAAAGCACACCGGGCAGCCACTTTCGAAGATAATGAAAGATACGGATCGAGACTTTTACATGACCCCTGAGCAAGCGGTTGAATACGGCTTGATCGATGAGGTAATTGAGATCCGAAAATTAAAGAAAGCCGCCGAAAAAGGGTCAAAATAAAACTTAAGACTATTCTATGGAGAAGTTATGTCGGGTCCAGTCTCTAAACCGGATAAAGATAGGCCTGAGAAGCTATCCGAGTGGAAGGAGGAACTTCCACTCATCCCCCTTCGGAACATGGTTGTATTTCCTCAGATGATTGTGCCGCTGTTCATTGGCAGATCAAAATCCGTTAAAGCTCTTGAAGAGACACTGGCAGCCGAACGCATGGTCGTATTTGCCTCGCAGCGTAGCGAAGAGATTGAGGAGCCCGGTCCAAAAGACATCTGTCCCATTGGGACCTTAACAGAGATAATCCAGATGCTGGAGCTGCCCGATGGCACTACAAAGATACTTGTCGAAGGGGTAGCCCGTGCACGCATTGAAGAATTTACACAGGAGTCCCCGTATTATCGGGTTAAAATCTCCCGCATAAGTGAGCCCGAAGAGGTGACGGTGGAGATTGAGGCACTGATCCGGCTGGTGATAAAACAGTTTGAAAGTTATGTTAAATTAAACAAGAGGATCCCGTCGGAAACATTGCTCTCTATCATAAACATTGAGAATCCAGGAAGGCTTGCCGATCTTATTGCTTCTTATCTTGTGCTTAAGGTGGAGGAGAAACAAACAATACTCGAGGCCATATCTCCGGAGCAGAGGCTTAAGAAACTTTCACAGGTCTTGGATAAGGAGGTAGAGGTTCTTGAAGTTGAGCGCCGTCTTCAGGGCAGGGTGCGCAAGCAAATAGAGAAAGTACAAAAGGAGTATTATCTCAAAGAAAAACTCAGAGCAATACAGGAAGAGCTTGGCGAGGAGGAGGAGGAAGCTCTTCAACCTGAGATAGCGGAGTATAAAAAAAAGATAGAAGCGGCAAAACTTCCATCCGAGGTTAAGGAGAAAGCCGGGAAGGAACTTGATCGCTTGAGCAAGATGCCCTCAATGGTCGCCGAGGCCACAGTCATCCGCACATACCTTGACTGGCTTGTGGAACTTCCATGGAAGAAAAAGACGAAGAGCAAGCTCGATATAGCCAGTGTGGAAAAGATCTTGGACGAAGATCATTATGGACTGGAAAAGGTGAAGGAGCGGATCCTTGAGTATTTTGCAGTAGTTAAGCTTACCGGGAAAATGGGAGGTACTATTCTTTGTCTTGTTGGCCCTCCAGGGGTAGGCAAGACTTCAGTCGGGAGCTCAATCGCTCGAGCCATGGGAAGAAAATTCCTTCGTGCTTCACTTGGAGGAATTCGTGATGAAGCGGAAATACGCGGGCACAGAAGAACGTATGTGGGGTCCATGCCCGGCAGGATTATCCAGTCGATCCATAAGGTTAAGGTAAACAATCCGGTTTTTCTTTTGGATGAAGTAGATAAGCTGGGCATGGACTTTCGAGGGGATCCTGCAGCAGCATTGCTTGAGGTTCTTGATCCAGAACAGAATAAAGAATTCAGCGATCATTACCTTGATGTCCCTTTTGACCTTTCTGATGTTTTCTTTATTACCACTGCTAATACTGTCGACCCGATCCCCAGGGCACTACGGGATCGTATGGAGATAATTGAGATGTCCGGGTACACCGAGGAGGAAAAGCAGGGGATTGCCAAGGGGTTTTTAATTCCAAAAGAGATAGAGCGGCATGGCTTGAAAAAGGGCAATGTGCATTTTGAGGATAAGGCATTGCTCACGATTATAAGAGAATATACAAAAGAAGCAGGAGTCCGAAACCTTGAGAGAGAGATCGCAAAGATACTCCGGAAGGTAGCCACAGCGAGAGTGAGGGAAGGGAAAGAGGGGAAAATCACAATTACCACCGAAGCCCTTCATGAATATTTGGGCGCATCTAAATATCATTATGGTCTGGCAGAGGAGCGCGATCAGGTTGGGGCGGCAACAGCCCTTGTTTGGACTGAAGTAGGGGGAGACACAACCCCTATTGAGGTGACCATTATGAAGGGCCGGGGCACACTTACTTTGACCGGAAAGCTTGGAGAGGTTATGCAGGAATCCGGGAAGGCAGCCATGAGTTTCGTTAGATCTAGAACGGCCGAGCTCGGGCTTGATGAGAATTTCTACAGAAAAGTGGATGTGCATATCCATGTCCCTGAGGGTGCTGTTCCAAAGGATGGACCTTCGGCAGGGATAACGATCGCTACTGCCCTTGCATCGGCACTTACAGGCATTCCTGTAAGGAAAGATGTGGCTATGACCGGTGAGATTACTCTGCGCGGCAAAGTGCTTCCGATCGGAGGGCTTAAGGAGAAAATACTTGCTGCAAGACGTGCGGGGATAAAAAACGTCATACTTCCAGAAGAGAACAAGAAAGACCTTAAGGAGATCAAAAAAGAGATACCGTCGGACGTTAAATTCATTCTGGTGAGCGGTATGGACGAAGTACTTGAGCATGCTCTGATCCGTCAGCCAAAGGAGAAGGACAAGAACAAGGACAAGGAGAAGAGAATCCCCCCGCGGTACCCACCATCCATAGAAGAACAACCCCGCCTACGTCCTACGGACTTCGGCGGACAAGCATTCGCGTAAAAAGGAGATCATGTTGGAATACAAAAAGACCCTTAATTTGCCCAGAACTAATTTTCCTATTAAAGCCAATCCAAAGGTTTTTGAAGAAGAGCTTCTTGAGTTTTGGAAGAAGAATGAGGTTTATGAGAGGATTCAAGAAAAAACAGCCAAATGCCCAAAGTATATACTGCACGACGGTCCTCCCTATCCTAATGGGGATATCCACTTAGGACATGCCCTGAACAAGATACTGAAGGATATCGTTGTAAAATATAAATCCATGAGTGGATTTCACTCTCCGTATCTTCCCGGCTGGGATTGTCATGGTCTTCCAATTGAAACACAGATGATAAAGCACTTAGGCGTTGCCCGTCAGGGTATGGATATAGGGGAGTTTCGGGCCAAGTGTCATGAATATGCCATGAAATATGTGGATATTCAAAAGGAGCAATTTGTCCGGCTGGGGCTTTTGGGCCGCTTTGAGAATCCATATCTTACATTGAGCTTTTTATATGAAGAGAAAATAATAGAGCTTTTTGGAATACTTGCCGAGAAGGGTTTTATATACAGAGGGCTAAAACCCATTCACTGGTGCCCGGATTGTGAGACAGCCCTTGCAGAGGCGGAGATAGAATACGAAGATGAAAAGTCCAGCTCTATCTATGTTAAGTTTAAGGTGGCCAAGTTTGAATCGAAAAGTCCTCAGTTTAAGTTGTTGCAAGATGTAATCTCAAAAGACTTCACAAGTATAGTCATCTGGACCACAACTCCTTGGACACTTCCGGCTAACGTGGCTATTGCTCTTCATCCTGACCATGAATATTCTCTGATAAAGGCTGGTGAAGAGGTTTTTATTATTGCCCAGAAGTTAGTACAGGATTTTGTATCCAGATTAAAACTTAAAGAACACAAAACTTTGACCAGGTTTAAAGGGAAGGTTTTAGAGGGGGCCCTGTGTGAGCATCCATTTGTCGAGCGTGAGGTCATGGTGGTACTTGATGAACTTGTAACTCTGGAGCAGGGGACAGGCGCGGTTCATATTGCTCCAGGGCATGGTCAGGAGGATTATCAGGTTGGGCAAAAATACGATCTCCCCACGATCATGCCGATAGACTCCAGGGGCTACTTTACAAAGGAGGCAGGGAAATACGCCGGTAAGAGATATGACGAGGCAAACAAATTAATAACTGAGGATATGGAGGAGGGCGGAAGTCTTCTTCATTTAGAATTTATAAAACACTCTTATCCCCATTGCTGGAGATGCAAGAAACCAGTCATATTCAGGGCCACGGAGCAGGGGTTTATATCTGTTGACCACAAAGATTTGCGGAGGAATGCTCTCAGGGCCATAGCGGATACAAAATGGTTCCCGGCATGGGGAGAGAGCCGGATCCGAGGGATGGTGGAAGTCCGACCTGATTGGTGTATCTCCAGGCAGCGCTCATGGGGTGTACCCATTCCGGTATTTTATTGTAAGAGTTGTGGCAAGCCCCATATGACGGGAAAGTTCAACGAGGCGGTGTGTTCCCTTGTGCGAGAGAAAGGATCTTGTGCATGGTTTTCGGTAGCTGCGGAGGATATACTTCCTGCAGGATTATCCTGTGAGGGCTGCGGCGGAAAGATATTTGAAAAGGAGCGCGATATCCTTGATGTCTGGTTTGAATCCGGGGCAAGTCACTTTGCAGTACTTCTGGCCTCGAAGGAACTTAAGTGGCCTGCGGATCTTTATCTTGA
>JAUWWO010000093.1 GCA_030616825.1 Candidatus Margulisiibacteriota bacterium
ACGAGATGTACGGGGTCAGGCGCTACGGATTCCATGGAACATCGCATCTATATGTATCGAGACGTGCAGCAACACTTCTTGGGAAAAAACCATCAGATGTAAACTTAATAACCATGCATATCGGAAATGGTGTCAGCATCACCGCTGTGGAGAAAGGAGTCTCCGTTGACACAAGCATGGGTCTTACCCCTCTTGAAGGAGCTATCATGGGCACGCGCTCAGGAGATATCGATCCAGCAATAATACTATTCATGATTGAAAAAGAGGGATTCATGGTTGAAGAAATAGATCGAATCTTAAACAAAAAGAGCGGGCTTCTCGGCATAACTGGCAAATATATGGACAGGCGCGACATCGAGACCGCTGCGGCAAAGGGAGATAAGCGCTGCATCTTCGCAAATGACATCGAGGCATATAGATTAAAAAAATATATTGGTGCATATACCGCTGCGATGGGAAAAGTAGATGCAGTTGTCTTTACTGCTGGAGCAGGAGAGATGAACACAAGACTTCGGGAAAGAGTACTCACCGGTCTTGAGGTTCTGGGCATAAAGCTTGACAAGAGAAAAAATGAGGAAGCGAAAAGCAGGGAGCGTGAATCCATAATTTCTACAGATAACTCTCCAGTCAAGGTCCTTGTTATTCCAACTGATGAGGAAATCGTGTTCATAGAAGATGTGGTTGCGATACTCGAGGGCCATTACGATACTCATACCCATTTTACTTATTCCTTTCAGGATCCAAAGTATAAAAGAAAAATAGGAAGTAAATAGAGGTGAAAGATGGAGAAAGATTTTCAAATCATATGCATCTTTGAAGATGAAGGATACAAGAAACTCCTGCCGCTGACGTACATGAGACCAAGCTGGGGGCTGCGCTGCGGGATGACGGTGCTGCTTGAGAAGATCTTAAGGTCGTTCCCAAAAGTTCCTTTTTCCCTCCATTGCAGGGATTACCTCGTTGACACCGTAAAAAGGGGTGCTCTCGCAGGAGCTATAAATAAATTACCAGCAACCTCAAGTTGTCTATTCATTAATGGGAGGGTCATCGCAAAAGAGAACCTGTCAAAAAGATTCCGTTTCAAAGGAGAGGACGAAGTTTTCTTATCTGGAGATCAAATTGTTGCCGCACGACTTTCCGGCAAAAGACTAGATTTCATTAAAAAAGCCCTGGATCATCCTCTTTCGGCAACAGATTTTGAGCCCTTAAAGCTTGATGTGATATTTAGACAAACCAATGTGCCTCTTATTACTTATCCCTGGGATCTCATATCCCAAAATAAAGCGCAGATCGCCCGGGATTTCGAGGAACTTATTAAAGGAGGGATAAAGGGCGAAGTACATCCTGGAGCAACAATTTACGAAAAGGAAGCTGTATTCATTGATGCCAAATCCGAAATCATGGCTGGCGCAGTACTCGATGCAAGAGAAGGCACTATTTACATAGGCAAGGGAGTTAAAGTCTATTCTCATACAAGAATTGAAGGCCCATGCTACATTGGGGATAAATCAACAATACTCGGAGGCAAGATAAGGTCTGGCTGCAGTATAGGTCCTGTATGCAAAATAGGTGGAGAAGTAGAAGAAACAATCATCCAGGGTTATACAAATAAACAGCATGACGGCTTTATAGGACACTCCTACATTTGCGAGTGGGTAAACCTTGGAGCAGGAACAACAAACTCCGATCTAAAAAATAATTACGGAAATGTAAAAGTGTGGATAGAGAACACAGATGTTGATTCGGGGGAGACTTTTGTTGGATCATTTATTGGGGACCACTCCAAGACCGGGATCGGGACCCTGCTTAATACGGGAAATGTAATCGGTGTTGCCTGCAATGTCTTTGGCGGAGGGGTGGCTCCAAAATACATCCCGAGCTTCTCTTGGGGAGGGGATGCTGGCCTTGGTGAGCACAGGCTCGAGGAAGCCATCAAAACCGCAAGGACAGTGATGGCCAGACGGGGCATTGACCTTGCCGCTGCTGATGAAATACTACTGCGAAAGGTTTTTGAGCAGACCAAGAACGAAAGAAAGCCTAGAACGACTACGCCTTCTGAGAATGAGATATAATCTAACTTATCTTCATGTTAGCAAACCACTTTTTCTCTAACTCTTCTATGAAGTCGACCTCTTTCTTATTTTTTTCTTCGGGATTATCCGGTAATAGTCTCTTTGCTTGATCAATCCATATACGACACTTCTCCATATTTTCCAAATCAAGATAAGTTTCAGCTATTCTCATTCTAACCCACAGCCATCTTGTATTTGTCTGATCATCTCTCTCCGCATCTCGCTCTATCATCTGATCAAGAGCCAGAAAGACTTCCAATGCCTGTGGATATTTCCTTATCCTCAAATATATGCTTGCCTTTTGGTGTCTATATTTAATCACAAAAGGCGCTATACCGATGCCTACTTCACAGTGGAGGAGTGCTTCTTTTAGATTCCCTTCTGCGATGAGAAGTTTTATAAGATTTGTCCTTGCAAAATGATTTTCTTCATTGAGTTCAAGTGCTTTCTCAAAAGACCTCCTTGCCTCCGCTATTTTACCTTCTCTGCGCAATATGAATGCTTCAATAGTAAATGCACTTGAAGTTGGGGCGCTCTTCAGGCTTTTATCTATAAGACTCTTCAGGTTGTCAATTTTCTTTTGTTTTTCCAAAACAGTAAATAAAAACCACCAAGGCTTATGATTGTCTGGATCAGATTCAATCAGTTGTATTAATATATTTTTTGTCTTCCTAGAATCTCCTTGTTTATACAATAAACTCGCCTTTGCATAGAGTACTTGAGGATCCTCTGGTAATATTTCAAGAATCCCTTCATAGCAGATCAGCAGAGCATCCATCAGCTTTTTACGCTTAAAAATAGGAACAAGAAGGCGCAATTCTTTAACTTTAAGACCTTGCAAATCCTCCACCTTGATTTTATTTGCTTTCTCAATTATTGACATAAGCCTCTTGCACTTCGAGCGGAGTCTTGGTGCTTTACCAGGAAACGAACCCTGTACTCTCCCTAAATAATTAGATGCAATGTCAAATTTTCCCATTAAGAAAAGGGTTTTGCCTTTTCCGAATGTTGCTTGCACATTCCAGCGATCCTTTCTAAGCACCTCGTTAAACATCTCGTCTGCTTTCCACGCCTTGCCTTCTAGCTCCAAGCAAGTCATGCCGAACGCATTTAGCAGGGAAATATCCGGTTCAGTGATTTGTACAAGCAAGGCAAAGAACTCATAAGCCTGATCGTATTCCCCGAGTTCATATAATACAAAGGCCTTCTCTTCGATCACTTCTTTGGACTCTTTAAGCAGTCCAGCCTCATTAAGGTATAAAAGGGCTCTTTCATAATCCCCGGAACTCCTTAAATGTTTTGCTGCCATGAGATAGAGTTCAAACAAACTATCCTTTGCTGGAGAGCTTTCTCTGGAATCTCGAGCAATGAATTTAATCGCCATATTTAGAGTTTCATCAAGCCGGTCACTTGTCAGCAATTCTGGCGCCAATTGAATGGTAGATAAAGCAAAGAGGTCAAGTGCCTGCTCATCATGGCCAAATTTCAACACAGCCATCGCTGCTTCTCTTATAAGTTGAGACTCACCGACCTCTTGTGCAGCTTTCAATCTGAATTCGGCTACATTTCTGTTTCCCTCATTATATTTTAGGGCCTCTGAATAACAGAGATAGGCTTCCCTGGGTCTCCCTATGGATTTATGGTAGTTTCCCTGAGCCTGAAGGACTTTGCTTAATAGCTCCTTTGCCGGTACATTCCCATCCTGGATTTCAAGAACCTCTTTGAGAAGGCTGATCGCTTTGGTTAATTCCCCTTTTTTAAACATTACTTCTGATTTAATTAATAAGGCGT
>JAUWWO010000090.1 GCA_030616825.1 Candidatus Margulisiibacteriota bacterium
CAGGGGATTTTTTATCTCATGGGCCATCCCAGTGGAAAGCGTACCAAGTGAGGCAAGTTTTTCTGCCTGAAAAAGCTCCCTCTCCTTATCAAGAATTTTCTCATGAAGAGTTGCATTCTCTATAGCTATAGATAAATTATTTGCAAGGGTCCAAAGAAAACTTATATCTTCATCAGAATAAACATCCTCAGAAAGCTTTTTCCCAAGATTTAAAAATCCTATAAGTTCACCTTTTACGAGCAATGGAATTGACACTTCAGCATAAATACCCCTCATTTCAGAAGCAGCATATGAACCCGCTACCTCCTGGACAAATATCACACCGCCGCTAGAACTCAAAAACTCTGGAAGGGAATCTACATAATAGTCAACTCCCTGTTTAAGGTTGATGCTCTTTTTTAGCCTGAATTTAGCGTCCTTTCCATTTAAGAATATGGATCCAGTGCTTGCTCCCACAGTTTCTACTACCTTGCTTAAGACCCGTCCTAAAAGCTCGGATAAATCAAGAATAAATCTGGATGTATCGCTTATCTCCTTCATGGTCTTCCCAAAATCGTACCTGCTCTTGAAAAAGATTTTATCCACCGTGGTCTGAAGTCGCTCCCGCAAAGGATTAAATGCTGCTGCAAAAATAAAAAGAACAAGAATAGTGGCAACCAAAGACCCTCCTCCTGTTATCGTCTTAAAAATCTCTCCAAAAAGAAAGATTGATCCAACATAAAGTGCAGAGAGGAGCACAACCAGGATCGAATAGACAAGCCCTCTGCGGATGACAACGGTTATATCAAGGAGCCTGTGTCTTACAATTGCGTAAACCCCAAGAAAAACGTAGAGAGGCACAAGGTAGTACCCAAATGGATAAATGCCTATTCCAAAGACAGGCAGAAAAAGAGTCGATGCCCCTAAAAATCCTATTATGGATGAAAGAAGGATGTAAGTTATCTGATTGCGAAAAGCTCCTCGTTCTACTCTGAGTGCCCTTGCCAGCTCAAAGATCCCATAGCCAACACAGAAGAAGAAAAGCAATGTAAAAAATGGATATGTTGGCCCTGGAACAGGATAAAACCTGAACATGAGCCGTGGTTCTACATCAGAAACAAAGAGAGGAGTCATGTCAAGCAATAGAAAGATGCCACCCAGAAAGTAAGCTGATAGGACAACCCATTTGCGGGACTCAAGTTTTCTCAAAAAGACGGATATGAAATGAACATAAAATACAAGTACAAGGATACCCCCTGCCAGATTTATCCTTGTCCATATAAGCGCCGTAGTTTTATCAGGAGAGATCTCTCCCATGAACTGGGCAAAACACCAGAGTGAAACCGCAAGGGCAATCAGTGCATAAGTAACATTCGGGGACTTTCTTTTTCCTTTAATATATACAAAGACCCCAAGAGCAAGGCTTGCAAGTGACAAAAATAATGAGGCTAATCCATGAAAATTCAAAAAGGGATCTCCTCCATTGAGAATAAAACTTGTTAATTCTATCTCATCCCCTTCTTGGCGTCAATTAATTCAAAATTGAAGAAATCATTAAAATATGATAAAATCTATGTTTGTATTTAAAAAGGATAAAAATAAACATATGATTAATTCAAAAACAATTATCCTTTCGATCATTTTCCTCTTAGCCCTCGGGGCATCTCCTTTATGTGCAGAAGAGCCTACCCAAGAGGTTAGAGCCGGATCCCTTAATGTATATTCAAAAATAGGCTTCTTAAAAGTTTACGTGGATAACGATTTTGTCGGAGAAACCCCAGTTGAGATCGAGCAGATTCGAATCGGAACACATCTTGTGACAGCTACAAAAAAGTATAAAACCGTATACGAACAAATTGTTTCTATAAGAGAAGGAGAAGTAACAACGGTCATGGTTTCAGGGAAAAAACCAAAAGAAAAACCTCCCTCAAAATACACGCAGGAAGAAATCGAAGAACCCAAAAAGAAAGCTCAGCCTTCATTCCAAGCGCTTTACGCGAAAATCGGTTATATGTCCTCATACAACTATTCGTACAGCGCCTATGTTTCTGATAGTTACTACGCTTCTTCGCTCGCCTATGGTATAGGTTATAAATTGTCGCTTTCTCCATATGTAGGAGTCCTTTTTGATATCTCAAGAGCTGATTTCAGCTCCCCGGATGCCTCCTGGTATATGATTCCACTCACAGTAAGCTTACAAATGGGCTACCCTATGGC
Source organism: Candidatus Margulisiibacteriota bacterium (assembly GCA_030616825.1). The sequence continues at coordinate 2,197 of JAUWWO010000090.1, forward strand.
TCGTGGTTTTGAAGGGCTTTATTACTATTCAATAGGATTAGGCTACTATATGACAAATCTAAAATATCAGGGCAATAATCTCTCCTCAGTAGGTTACAACATGGCAACAGGACTGGAGTTCCCTGTAGGAGAAGAAGGCTCTGTTTTCTTAGAAACAAGTTATAGCATTGCAGAAAATACAAAAGCTGAGTTTGCCCTAGATTCGCTCGTGGTCGCATTCGGGTATAGGATGACAATTTGATGAAAAAGACTTTAATTCTTCTAATACTGGGTATTACACTGTTGATTCAGGCTACCTCCTTTGCAGAAGGAAGTGCAAGAACTTTTGCTGTAGAGCTCGAATACGGCGCAGCGAACACAACTTTTCTTCCCCTAAACGAGAGCGGGAGGTCAATGTATGGGGTTTCGCTTCGCACCAATCCAGTTGGCGCAAGCTTAATCTGGTCAGCTGCACCTGGAATAAATATTGGACTTTCATATTCAAGCTCTACATGGGCATCAGACAAGAACTATCTGGTTGGGGGGGATCCCTACAGCAATCCAAAACTTAATATAACAAGCATTTCCCCCTTTATTGATCTTACCCCTTTTGCCCTCAGTGAAGGTGAAACTTCAGGAATTACAAAGGGCTTCTTTATTGAGATAGGACCAGCGTACACAACTATCTTAGAGGAATACGAAAAGGGCTCTCGCTACACATTCTCTGCATCTGGACTTTCTCTTGATATCCGAGCCGGATTTCGGGCCATGAACCATGAGCCATTATCTTTTGTTGCACGAGCAAAGTTCTCCATCCCCATAGCTTCTGATAGCAAGAGATCAGATTCTGGTTTAACAATGAACGGCGTTTCAAGTATTTCAATTCACGCTGGAGCATGCTTAAGCTTCTAACTGTCGCATTTTTCAACATGTTAAATTTATTGTATTTGCAATAAAAATCTCCCCCCTGTCGAAAAACACTACAGTATGATATAATCCTCACGCTTGGGTCGCATGGCAGCAAAATTGCATCTACTTCATAAAAAGAGAAAGGAGCTCGATAAAATGACTAAAGTAAAACCAAGAATCCTCACCATTGATGATGAGCCTGATATGCTTAATACCTTTCAAACCATACTCAGCCGTAAGTATGAAGTCATCACCACTGCCTCTGGAACCGAAGGGATTGAAATAATAAAGGATGAAAACATTCATCTAGTGCTTCTTGATATCCGTATGCCTGGGTTAAATGGAATCGAGGTATTAAAAAAGATTAAAGAACTTGAACCAGAGCTTGATGTAATCATGGTCACTGCTTCAAAGGAAATAAAATCGGCTGTGGAATGCATTAAACTGGGAGCCTACGATTATATAACAAAACCATTTGAGGTAGACGAACTCAAATCGCTAATCAAAAAGGCCCTAGAACGAAAGGAACTGCTCCGGGAAAACATCTGTCTGAAAACAATAATAAAAGAGTCAGAATCCTACTGCGATCTTATTGGAAAAAGCTTAGCAATGAAGAAGATTTTTAAATTGATTGACGAGATCGCCAAGACTAGTAGCACAGTGCTCATCATGGGAGAGTCAGGCACCGGCAAAGAACTTGTAGCCAAAGCAATACATAAAAGAGGAGCCAGACGAAATAAACCATTTCTTGCAGTAAACTGCGCAGCCATACCAGATAATCTCTTGGAATCCGAGCTTTTTGGTTTTGAAGCTGGATCCTTTACCGGCGC
>JAUWWO010000103.1 GCA_030616825.1 Candidatus Margulisiibacteriota bacterium
ACAGTCTTCCATCAGCTCGAAGGGCTTCTGGTGGATAAGGGGATAACCTTTGGTCACCTCAAAGGGACTCTAACCACCTTCTTAAGGCAGTTTTTTGGGAGTTCAAGGAAGGTTCGATTCCGACCGAGTTTCTTTCCGTTTACCGAACCCTCTGCGGAGGTTGATGTGGAATGCATACTATGCAATGGCCTGGGATGTAAGGTTTGCAAGGGAACTGGTTGGCTGGAGATTCTGGGAGCAGGTATGGTTGATCCTGCGGTATTTAAACATGTTAAGTATGACGCTAAAAAGTAGAGCGGCTTTGCCTTTGGTATGGGAATAGAACGAATAGCTATGCTCAAATACGGAATTGACGATATAAGACTTTTTTTTGAAAACGACATAAGGTTCCTCAAGCAATTCTAAGGGAGAGGAAATAATGAGGGTTCCCATTGACTGGTTAAGGGAATATGTGGATGTAGGGCTTAAATCCGAGAACCTTGCAGAGTGTTTGACTATGGCTGGCTCAGAGGTCTCCACTATAGAATTTCACGGCAAAGGCATAGAGGGGGTTGTGGTTGGAAAGATCAAATCCATACAACCTCATCATAAGGCAGATAATCTTCTGGTTTTACAGGTAGACATTGGGACCAAGATAATCCAGATAGTTACAAATGTGCGTACCCTCAGAGTTGGCGATAAAGTGCCTGTTGCTATGCATGGCGCTAAACTTGCCAAAGAGATCCATGTGCAAAAGAGAGAATTACACGGGGTTGAATCGTTTGGAATGCTTTGTTCCCTTGAACATCTTGGGCTGGCGGAGCGGGGAGAAGAAGTGATGATATTGGACAAGGATACTCCTGTTGGTCAGAACATCAAGAACGTTTTGGGAGTAAAGGGAACGATTCTCGAAGTGGACGTGCTTCCAAACAGAGGAGATCTCTTGAGCATTATTGGAGTGGCTCGTGAAGTTTCTGCAGTATTAAACAAAAAACTTGAGTCCCCTAAATTTACTCTTAAGGAGAGCGTAGAATCCATAAACAAAAAGGTGAAAATTGAGATTAAGGATTTTGAACTTTGCCCTAGATATATGGCCAGGGTGATCGAAGGGGTAAGTATCGGGGAATCTCCCCCCTGGATGAGGGAGCGCCTTATTGCCTGTGGCCTTCGACCGATAAACAATGTAGTGGATATAACAAATTATGTTTTATTGGAAATGGGCCAGCCTCTGCATGCTTTTGACTTAAGTACCATCAAAGGCAGAAAGATCATTGTAAGAAAGGCCCGAGAAGGTGAGGGGATAATAACCCTTGATGGTGAGAAGAGGAAGCTTCGCTCTGACACCCTTGTCATAGCTGATGAGAAAAAAGCGATTGCAGTCGCTGGGGTCATGGGAGGCAAGGAGGGAGAAGTGAGTGATGACACCACTTCTATTCTTCTTGAATCTGCATATTTCAATCCTGCATCAATAAATAAAACCTCGAAACTCCTAAAATTGAGAACTGACTCATCCATAAGGTTCGAGAGAGGAGTGGACTGGGAGGGAGTTGAGAGTGCTCTGGATAGAGCGGCATATCTCATTGCTAAGTACGCTCTTGGAAAAGTTGCTAGAGGAGTTATGGATGTAAAAAAGAAGGATAGAGAACCTAAGGTTATACCTTTACGGATGGATACGGTAAACAACATTTTGGGAACGAATTTATCCAATAACCAGATTACATCTGTTTTGAAGAGGCTTGGTTTTAAGGCTTGTCCTCCGAAGTCCCGCGAAGCGGGACGAAGGAGGATTGAGGTTCCAACCTTTAGGGCCGGAGACATTGAACGAGAGATAGATCTGGTGGAAGAGATCGCTAGAATCCATGGTTACGATAAAATAGGAAGCAACATGCCAAATGTGACTTATGTTCCTTCCATAGCCGATCAGACTGAAAAGAATATCGATGCCATAAGGAATATCGTAAAGGGATTTGGATTCCTTGAGACGCAAACGTTCAGCATAGTAAGCCCGAAGGAACTGAAACGTTTGGCCCTGCCGGAGAGCGATCCAAGAGCGAAGGCGCTTATGATATCCAACCCATTAAGCGAGGAGATCTCTGTTTTGAGGACGATGCTCGTGCCGAGTCTTCTTTCGGTGCTTTCACGAAACATTTCAAGGCAGTTGAAGGATTTGGCTGTATTTGAGGTGGGGAAGGTTTTTCTGAAGACCGGAAAGACTCTTCCAGAGGAAAAGCTTACTCTCGCCTTGGCCATTACGGGAGATGTCTTAATGGGGAGTTTTAAGGTGGGGCCGGTGGAGGAGGTGAGCTTCGGTCTTGTTAAAGCTGTAGTGGACTGCTTGCTTGAGGAGTTTGGTATATTGGATTATTCAATCGTTGAGGAAGATCACTTCTTGCTCCAACGGGGTAGGGCTGCAAGCATAGTCGTTAGGGGCGAGGAGGTTGGATTTTTAGGAGATCTTTCCGCTTCTTTACATGCGGAGTATGATCTTCCTGGTGTTGTGTGCGTGGCGGAAGTTGATCTGGAGAAGGTTTTGAAGTCTGTCTCTCTGGATAAGAGGTATAAACCTCTTGCTAAGTACCCGAAGGTTTCGAGGGATATAGCGATGTTTGTCCCGCAGAAAGTGCATCATGACTCGATCCTTAACGTAATAAAAGAGTTAGGAGCTCCGATTCTGGAGAATGTCACCCTTTTCGATCGCTATACAGGAGTTCAGGTGCCAAAAGGGTTCGTAAGCTTGGCTTATAGATTAGATTATAGGGATCCCGGTAAAACCCTTATAGATGAGGAAGTAAATGTTAAGCACGAGGAGGTAACCAAAGCCCTTACTGAGCAGCTTGGAGTTCAAATCAGGCGTCAGTAGCCCTGGGTTATGATTAGGGTGATGAAAGCTCAAACGCTAAAATTTACCATCTTTCCACTAAAAAATGAGCCTCTTGGAGAACATAAATGGCTGATGTAACCCCGATGGTTAAACAATATCAAGAGATAAAATCCGAGCATCAAGATGCTATCTTATTATTTAGATTGGGCGACTTTTATGAGATGTTTAATGAAGATGCAATCCTTGCTTCTAGGGAGCTAGAAATCACCCTAACAGGCAGGGGGGAAGGAGCATCTCGTATGCCTATGTGTGGGATTCCGTACCATGCAGTAGAGTCCTACATTGCTCGACTTATAGGTCACGGATACAAGGTCGCGATCTGTGAACAGATGGAGTCCCCGGGAAAACCTGGTGCAGTTGTGGTCAAACGGGAGGTTATAAAGATAATAACACCAGGCACGATCGTTGAACCCACAATGCTCAATGAGAAGTGTTTGAATTGGCTTGCAGCGGTTTCTTTCACCAAAGATAAGTATGGATTGGCAATTGTGGAGGCATCAACGGGCGAATTCAGGGCAACTCAGTTAAAAGGCGAGAATGCCAAGGAAAAACTGCTAAATGAATTAGAGAGAGTAAGTCCCGCAGAATGTTTGGTCCCTGATCTGGTTCCTGACGAAGGCAAGGAAATAATGGATTTCTTGAAACTCAAAGGCATATCTGTGACGACATATAAGGATGTCTATGATTTTGATGTTGCCGAGGAAAAGTTAAAGGAACATTTTAGTGTTGCTTCGTTGGATGGCTTTGGGGTTTCTCCCATCTCAGCTTCGCTTGGAGCTGCGCAGCGATAATTG
>JAUWWO010000014.1 GCA_030616825.1 Candidatus Margulisiibacteriota bacterium
CGCTGGAAACTTAACGGCATTCCAGTGACAGCGAGCGACAAAAACGAAGAAAGACCAGAAATAACATGGACGCCCGATGGAGGAGCGATAATCTCCTGGACATCAAGACGCGGAGATCGCTCTCAACTCTATGCGCAGAAAATCAACGCCTCTGGTGAACTTATCTGGGGGGGCGAAGGTGTTGCAGTCTCCGAGACCGATGGCAATCAGGAGCATCATAAAATCATAACTTCTGGCGATGGCGGAGCTGTAATAGTTTGGGAAGATACAAGGCGCGGTCCAAAAAATATATATACCCAGAAAATCGCTGAAAGTGGCTTGATTCTATGGGGTCTTGATGGCATCCCCATATGCACTATCGATGATGATTGCGAGCTTCCAGGGCTTTCGGAGAGTGAAACTGATGGAACGATAATAGTCTGGCAGGACAGGAGGGCTGGCAACCTTGATATATATGCACAAGGTGTGGCAGTCGACGGAAGCATAGAATGGGAGAAAAATGGCGCTCTCATAAATTCAAGCCTTGGCAGCGTTGCGCAGCAGAATCCAAAGATCGCTTATGACGAAGAGTACCATCACGTTGTAATTTGGGAAGATGGAAGATCCGGTTATACTGACATCTATACCCAGAAGATAGCTCCTTCAGGGAAGCTCCTCTGGGGGAGGGATGGCCTGGCAATTGTACAATTTCCGGGAGTCCAGAGAAATCCACAAATAACACATGCAGGTGAAGGGTCGATGATCGTGGCATGGGAGGACCGGAGAAGCGGAAAAAATTGGGATATCTATGCACAAAAGATTTCAAAGGAAGGGGGTCTCCTTTGGGAGCGTGAAGGAGTCCTGGCTTCAAAATCATCTTTCTCGAAAAGCAAACCCAAGATCATCCAAGATGGATCTGGTGGCACGATACTCGTGTGGCAGGAAGATCGCGGAACGTTGCGACAAGATATCTATGCCCAAAGGATCAACTCTAAAGGTGCGCCTCTCTGGGGAGACGAAGGAATCCCAGTATGTCAATCTCCAAGCGACCAGGTAAACCCAGCCCTTGCAAGCGATTGGGAGGGGGGAGCGATTATCACCTGGGTTGACTACAGAACAGGAATATTTAATCCCGACATATATGCTCAAAAGATAGGCCCCGAGGGAATATCTACTTGGAAGGAAAATGGAGTTCCTGTATGTACTGCTCCGGATTCTCAGAAGTCTCCGGATATAGTGGAGAATGGTGGGGGCGGAGCCATTATCTCCTGGTCAGACAAAGGCGGTGGGGACTACGATATATATGCACAGATAATAGATCGATTTGGAAAACCAACTTTAACCTTAGATGGGATTCCAGTGTGTCAGGCACCCGGAACTCAAAGAAGTCCAAAAATGGTAAGCGATGGTTCCGGCGGAACGATAATCGTTTGGAACGACTTTCGTAATGCAAACTGGGATATCTATGCACAAATGATGAATTCCAGTGGAATCCTTCTATGGGAGGAAGGGGGCCTCCCAATCTGCACCGCACCGCTCACACAGTATTCCCCTGAACTCGTGACTGGCGATTGGGGAACGATTATAACCTGGGAGGACTACAGCAATGCAAAAAACTATAACATCTATGCCCAGAAGCTCAGTTTACTTGGAGAGTCTCTGTGGCAGAAGGATGGGATCGCTGTGTGCTCTGGGCCAGATGGACAAAGAAACCCCCAAATTGCACCCAACGGAGAAGGCGGCGCAGTCATCGCCTGGGAAGATTACCGTGCTGGAGGTTTTGGAATCTACGCGCAAAAAATAAAAGTGATAAAACTGGAGTAGTAAGAATTTCTTTCAAAAGAATTAATCTGTGGATTTTACTTGTCTGTCTGTCGACTGTCTTCATACTACTACCTCAAAAAAGCACATATTCAAAGGAGTTTCGCTGGAGCAAAGATATCTCCCCCGAGATCAAATACACTCACATAAAAAGGTTCTTAAGCCGTGGTCCTTTACATATATATATATTAAAGATAGACATCTCTAATCCAAGCGTAAACTTAAGGCCTGCGATCGCTAAACGAAAGATAGGCATGATCGAGAGGGTTGATAGCATAGCCAAAAGAGAAAACGCTATAGTGGCGATAAACGGCTCATTTTTTGAGTCGAGGAGAACCCCGCACCTTCCGGTGGGGATATTGATCGCTGATGGAGCAGTTATAAATAAGTCCCTCTTGAACCGTACAGCGATGGGAATAACTAACAGTGGAGATATCATCTTCGGCATCCCGAAGATAAAGGGAGAGGTTCTTATCCCGGTGACAAAAAAGCGTTTCGAGATATGGGGGGTGAACAGACCGCGAAAGCAAGATGAGGTAATCCTCTACACCCCAGAATATGGCAAGACCTCCAAGACGAATAAATGGGGCAAGGAAGTCATCGTCTCAAAAGGCAAAGTAGTTGCGCACTCGATCGGAAACTCAGAGATCCCAGCTGATGGCTGTGTGTTGTCGTTTCACGGACGGTCGAGAAAACTCATAGAAAAACTTCGCGTCGGTTCAGACATCGTCATAACCTTTGGATTAAATGAAGACTGGGAGATGGTCGACCATGCGATCACTGGTGGCCCTCTATTACTGAAGGATAGTAAGGTAATGGTAAAGCGTAGTGTCATAGCAGAAAAGTTTGGGGGACTGATCCTAAAACCAACCGCACGGACAGCTGTGGGAAAAGACAAATCCGGAAGACTTCTGCTTTTCGTAGTTGACAAGAGGCGGGGAATAAGCATTGGTGTTACCTTTAGCGAGCTTGCAGGGATCATGAGAGAAGAAGGCGCTGTAGAGGGTATGGCTCTCGATGGTGGGGGAACCTCAACGATGGTCATAGACGGCGAAATAAAGAATTATCCAATGTATGGCTACCCTGTCGGCGTGAGCAATGCTCTGATTGTAGAAAAAGCCGGTTATAAATATATAGCCAGAAAACCGTTGTCTAAACCTAAGCCTCAACCTCAACCTGAATCTCAACCTATATCAATAAAAAAGGTTAAGGCTGAGGTTAAGGAAGCAGTTCCAGAATGGGCAGTGCTTTTTGAGGCAACCACAGAAGCCGAAGCAAAGGATGCGCTCATTGATATCTATGAGAAGTTAATTTTGCCGATGTTTGTGACATGGGAAGTGGAGGGGTTATCCGGTAATCAGGTTATCCGGGACTAGGATATCAGGAGATCTGGAGATCGGGAACGTACCGGCTACCCGGATAACCAAAAATATCAGTGCTTAGAATTTAATCTTACTTGCCTGTTTCCCACCTATTCCCCAATCATGCTTCTTGTAATCCTGGATTATGACCTGCACAGCTTCTGGTGGGCAGCCGATCGCATCGCATACGGCTTTAGTAACAGCGGTTAGCATTTTTTCTTTTTGTTCAGGTGTTCTGCCTTCCCATAAATCTATTTTTACTATTGGCATTGATGCGCCTCCTCACGCTTTTTCCGCTGCTTTCCGGAGTTCCTTCGCCTTATCCGTCTTCTCCCACGGAAGATCCAAATCATCGCGCCCAAAGTGCCCATATGTTGCAACCTGTCTGTACAAGGGCCTTCTGAGTTTCAGGTTCTTTATTATCAATCCAGGACGAAGATCAAAGTGTTCGCTTACAATTTCCCCTAACCTGTCATCCGGAATTTTCCCTGTGCCAAATGTATCTACCATTACTGACAGCGGCTTTGCAACGCCAATAGCATATGCAACCTGAATTTCTACCCGCTGAGCAAGACCAGCAGCAATTATATTCTTTGCAACATACCGGGCTCCATACCCACCAGAACGGTCAACTTTTGTCGGGTCTTTGCCTGAAAAACATCCTCCGCCATGACGGGAGTACCCTCCATAGGTATCCACTATGACCTTTCTACCAGTAACTCCTGTGTCCCCTTGAGGCCCTCCGATTACAAATCTTCCGGTAGGGTTAACATAATATTTAATTTTTTTATCTACCATCTCCTTTGGAAGGATTGGCTGAATCACATGCTTAATCACATCTTCTTTAACTTTATCAGTGGCCACATCAGGCGCGTGCTGTGCAGCAATAAGTACCGTATCCACTCTCATGGCCTTTCCACCATCATATTCAATAGTTACTTGTGATTTGCCATCAGGTCTTAAGTATGGCAGTATTCCCTTGCCTCTAACTTCTGCAAGACCCTTAGCAAGCTTATGCGCAAGAGTTATGGGAAGGGGCATAAGCTCTGGAGTTTCATTACACGCAAATCCAAACATCAGCCCTTGGTCTCCCGCCCCAAGTCCTTCCAGGTCTTCCTTGATGACCTCTCCTCCCCTTATCTCGAGGGCTTTGTCCACTCCTCTGGCTATATCCTTTGACTGCTCCTTGATAGAAACCAGTACTCCTGTGGTCTCATAATCGAAACCAAATTTCGCGTCAGTATACCCGATCTCTTTTATCACCTTTCGCGCGATATCTGGAATCTCCACGTAGCAACCAGTGGTGATCTCTCCAGCAACAATGCAAAGACCGGTGGTGACCAGACATTCAACTGCAACACGACCAAGCGGGTCCTTTTTCATTATCTCATCCACTATCGCATCCGATATCTGATCACAGATCTTATCAGGATGCCCCTCTGTAACAGATTCTGAGGTAAACAAGTGTTTTGTATTTGGCAATAGCATCTCCCCCTTAATTCTTAATCCTTAACCTTTATTTGAACAGCCGTCAATATATCACTTTAAAAAGAAGTGTTCAAGAGAGTTTCATTGCTTTGCCCTGTGTCGTATAATATGATAAAATAAAAGTAGAAATTATGGGAAACTTAAGTGAAAGTTTCAATTACAAGGACTTCACCTGCAAGTGCCCATCCTGCAAAGGCGGTGGAGAATATAAGGTACATCTTGGTCTCGTTGGAGCTCTTGAGATGATAGCAACACACTTCAAGAGGAAGCCAAGGATAATCTCAGGATATAGATGCGAGGACTCTGCAGAAAAGATAACCGGAACAAAGAGGAGTCTCCACACCCTTGGAAAGGCAGCTCATATTGTAATCGATGGAGTATCCCTTGCCCAACTCTATAAATTTGTGAGAGAAATTCCAGAGATCAAAGGTCTTGGTCTTTATCCAAAAGACAATTTTATCCATGTGGATACAAGAGCGGGAGACAGAGTGGAATGGGTGAAGGAAGGAGACTCTTACAATCCCCTGCCCCTTGAAAAGAGAAAGCAATATGGGCTGATATAACTATGGCCTCGATGAAAGAGCACATCGAAAGCTTCATTTCCTCGTTAAAAGAGGAACGCAACCTTTCACCATATACCACAAAGAATTACAAAATCGACCTGAAACAACTCCTAAACTATTTAAGTAGTAAGGGCTCGCTTTTTTTAACTCCTTCCCGTATCGATCACGAAGTAGCCAGGAGATTTCTCATATATCTAGAGAAACAGCGTTACAGCCGCAGGTCGCTCGCACGCAAGATCGCTGCTTGCAGATCTTTATTTAAATATCTTGTAAGAGAAGGAGAAGCCAAGGTAAACCCGTTTAAGCTCATCTCAACACCAAAGCTCAAGAAGAAGTTGCCAAATTTTCTGTATATGGATGAGATAAACAGACTGTTGGAGAAGCCAAGTCCCTCTTCCCCGAGAGGGCTTCGTGACAGGGCAATACTCGAGCTTCTTTACGCAACAGGGATTAGGATTTCAGAACTTATAAAACTCACTACAAGCGACGTGGATCTAACTGAGGGGGAGGCTCGCGTGCTTGGTAAGGGAAGAAAGGAACGAATAGTGCTGCTGGGGAGTGAGGCAATCAAAGCCTTGAAGAAATATCTAGCGCAAGGCAGGAGACCACTGAACAAATTGGGAAGAAAACCTCTATTCATAAGCAGACAGGGCAGTCCCTTAAGTGAAAGAAGCGTACAGAGGATGATATCCCATTATTCAAGGAAGGCCGGGATAGGAAGGCGTGTTACTCCCCACACCCTCCGCCACACATTTGCCACACATCTTTTAGAAGGAGGTGCGGATCTTCGTAGCGTCCAGGAACTTTTGGGCCACGGCTCGCTTTCAACAACCCAGATGTATACTCACATTACCAAGGAGAGATTGAAATCAATATACGATAGTTTTCATCCGAGGGCGAGGAAGTAGCGCCTTACGCAATTGACAAAAACACGGCGACCTACTATAATACCCATTCGTGTCTTTTTGATTAAATTTAAAAATAAGATAACAATGAAGATAGATATAACGAATCTACTAAAAAGAACCGGAAATGGAGTAAGGATCAAGGAAGAGGAAACTCTCTCGTTCCCTGAAGACGGACTCACGACCACAGGCCCTGTGAAAGTTGCCGTGCATCTAGTAAATATAGGCAACTCCATTTTGGTTACAGGTAATTTTAAGGCAAAGGTTAAGCTCGCTTGTGTCAGATGCTTAAAGGAATTTGAATGCCCTATAATGGTTGGCATGGAGGAAGAGTACGCCAGAACGCCAAGAACGGTTCCCTCAAAGGGAGGAGAGGTCGAATTAAAAGAAAAGGATTTCACCTTTGAAATCGATGACGATAATACGATCGATTTAACTGAAGCTATACGCCAGAATCTGCTTATTGCTCTTCCAATAAAGCCGCTGTGTAGTAAAAGCTGCAAGGGCATCGATAGTACAAAAGGCAAAAAAGAAAAAGGTGTAGATCCAAGACTTGCGAAATTGAAAGATATCCTAAAAAAATAAGGAGGATTTAAATGCCTGTTCCAAAAAAGAGACATTCGAGGTCAAGACAAGGGAAACGTCGCGCAAACTGGAAACTTATCTCTGCCAATTTAAGCGAATGCCCAGGGTGCGGTTCCCCAATTCTCCCACATCACGCCTGCCCTTCATGCGGTAAATATCAAGGCCGAAGCGTTCTTGCCAAAAAAGAAAAAGCTGAAAAAAAAGTCAAAGAAAAACAAAAAGTAAAAACCGAAGCCGCCTCCGGCGGGAAAAAGACCAAACAATCTGCTAAGGAGAAGTAGTCTTGATAAGAATCGCCATTGACGCAATGGGCGGAGATTATGCCCCTGCTGCGATTATAAAAGGCGCTGTAGAGGCTGCCCAAGAGTTACCCCTTAGCATCCTACTAGTGGGGGATGAAAAAGAGATCCTGAAACAACTGAGCAAATACAAAAACATAGAATCCATATCCATAGTTCATGCCTCAGAGGTAATAAGGATGGATGAATCCCCGGCATCGGCTGTTAAACAAAAGAGAGATTCTTCCATCAATGTGGCGGTGAAGCTTGTAAAATCCGGAAGGGCGGATGCGCTGATCTCAGCCGGCAATACAGGCGCACTGATGGCTGCAGCCCTCTTCGGACTTGGGCGTATCAAAGGAGTTGAGCGACCAGCCATTGC
>JAUWWO010000083.1 GCA_030616825.1 Candidatus Margulisiibacteriota bacterium
ATTTTATGCTTATATTTTCATAAGCTCCAGCAGGTGATACCTCAATGCTTGTAATCTCCAAAACCTCTGCTTGAGCAGGGACCAAGATCAAAAGCAAAAATAATATTGAAACTAATAGGCGTCCAATCCTCAAGGTATTTATCCTTTATAAGACTCAATCATCCGCAACAGGGTATCTCTGTTGTTTAAACCTGGGTCATCGAGCACCCTCTCAAGAAGGAAGGTCAGCACTTCACCTACCCTGGGTCCTGGCCTAATGTTTAGAACCTCCATGACATCTTCGCCACTTACTTTGAGGTTCCTCACGTGGAGAGCGTTATCTTCCTCTATCACCCTGGCGATCCTTTTCTTAAGTTCCGAAAGGTATTCCTCATCGATCTCGCGTTCCATGGCCTTAACATCCGCAATTCTTAAAGCAAAAAGATCTTCAAGATTCTTAACACCAACGCGAATCATAAAGCGACGCACTGCAGAATCTGACCATTCGCAAGAATAGTTAAACATATGGTTCTTGATAAGATTCTTTATATAATCGATGTCAGAATTGCTAAAGCGCAATCTCTCTAAGATTTCTTTCGCGATGTTCACGCCTTCTGTATCGTGATCATAAAAGACCATCTTATTCTTGGATGTGATTTCCTGCTTACAGCCGGGCTTTGCGATGTCGTGAAGGAGCCCAGCCAACTTCAGTGTATACTTTTCTCGTGGAAGTGCATCGCATGTGTATAAACTGTGCCAGTAGACATCATATTTATGAAATGGTTTGGGTTGATCCACCCCAAAACAGGTTTCAAGTTCCGGCATGATGATCTTGAGCAATCCCGATTTTCTCATATATTCAAAGCCTATGGATGGCTTCTCGGCACCTAACATCTTTACCAGCTCGTCATGGATCCTTTCCGGGGCAATCATGTTTACACGATCAATGGCCTTGCTAATTGCCTCAAGGGTTTCTTTATCAATCTCAAAGCCGAGCTTTGCCGCAAACCTGCAGGCCCTTATGGGGCGCAGTCCATCTTCGTTGAAGCGCTCTACAGGATTCCCAACTGTGCGTATGAGTTTTTTCTTTAAATCCTTCCTTCCTTCAAATTTATCAACAAACTCTTTGGAAAATGGATCATAGGCCATTGCGTTAACAGTAAAATCACGGCGGCTCAGGTCTTCATCCAGAGATTTTGTGAAAGTAACCTTTTCCGGATGTCTTCCATCAGAATACCGCTCATCGGATCTAAATGTTGTTACCTCGTAGCTACCGTCATCTTGAACTATTGTTACTGTTCCAAAATCAATCCCCGTGGGTATTACTTTTTGAAATAACCTCTGGATTACGTGAGGTGTGGCATCAGTGGTCAAGTCCCATTCGGTTGGCTCCCTCCCCAAGATCAAATCACGAATGCAGCCGCCAACAAGATAGGCCTTGTGGCCGCTGTTCTTCAGCACTTCAACGATATAAAGGGCACCTTTGGGAAACAGTTTTCTATTAAACATTTCAGTAAAAGTTTACACGAGGGCGAAGTTAAAGTAAAGATAAAAAGAAAGGTTTCAAGGAACTTTCAAGGAAGACGTTTCTTACAAAAGTGGAAGGAAAATACTAAAGTATAGGTTGTTTAGAGTTAAGTAAATCCTTACGGGTTGAAGAACTCTCTATCGATTATAATCCCGTGTTTCGTGTTATAACAAAAGAAAGCATTTGCTGAAATATAATCCCTATCCATGTACCAGGGAATCTCTCCCACCCTGCCAGTAAAGATGCTAAAGATTGACCCCCAGACGACCGCATTTAGTTCGTCCCCCACGTTTATGAATACCCTCTCAAACGGTCCCGGCTTTTTCACAAGAAAATAGGTCTCGCCTGGGATCTTTAGAGGTTTGTTGACCTCACGCGGGATCAGAATTATGGAGAATAAGGAAAAGAAGAGCACAGCGATAGTCACAATTACTGCAAGTATTATCAAAAGAATCCATCTTTTTTTCACGGGGGTCGAAGCCTTTCTTCATAAATGGAGCTGGCGGGAATCGAACCCGCGTCCGGAAAGTTAGAAGCGAAGTTACTACGAGCGTAGCCAACTATTGTTGTTTCGCCTTGAGGTTGACCCGTGGCGGGGTCTTCTCAAGACTATCCCGCATTTTAATTCCCCAATCAGCCTGCGAGAAGAACCGATCGAGTATCCGGCTTATATAACGCTTGACCCCAAGCCAACTGGAGAACTTAGGCAAGCGGAGCTACTTTATATTAAGCAGCTACTGCGACGGGTTCAAGAACTTCACAATTAAGGAAGCTCCAAACCACGCCTTTTAGAGCAGTTTTTACGTCTGCGTCTGTTTTTTTGCTGGTTTTTACAAGGTGCCAGCACCTTGACTCGCAACTAACGCCACATCCTCCCCGTCAATACCCTTACAGCCCCATGTCTTGTTGAACAATAAAGCTAACTCAACCCTCTGATGGAATTACCTAACATCCCAAGAAACTCTTTTATCTGATCCTGGCTGAGCCTTCCTTCCAGAATCTGAGCAAATGCCTCCCATGCCTCCGCCTCTTCCATGAGCTCCTTGTTCTGCTTTATCTCCCGAAGAATCTCCTCGATCTGCTTCTGGAGCTTGCGATTTGCTTCCTCCATGGCAGCTTGAGGATTTGTCATCCCGGTTTCCTTAATAACTCTCTGGATTATCTCTTCAAACGAGAGTTCTCTTTGCTTTGCATCCTTTGCAAGCGCCGCGAGTGCGATCGCAATAGCATGTGCATCCAGCTCATATGGCCCGCGGGCAACACCAGGTCTTCCTTCAGGGCCCCTTGCCACTTTGGAAGCTTTTGCCTCTTCTCCTTCCCCCTTTTTTGGAGGAACAGGTGGTATATGCGGCGGAACCTTAGGTACTTCTCCTGGAATTTTAACCAATTTTGCTCACCAGCCTTTAAATTGTCTTTATGTCCAGGTCCTCGAGGGTTTTCTCGGAAGAGAGAACGCTTGCGAGCTCCTCTGATTTCTTGGATTCTTCAGGAGATAGAGGTTTACCTTTCAACTCTTCCATTTCCTTTTTCACCATCTCTGCCACCTTATCCTTGAGGTGCTTTATGGTCTTCATCTTTGGCTGTCCGTGAATTTTCCCAACTCTTATCATTTTTGCGCTCTTCCTTTTAATCTCTTTTCTATCTCGCGTTTTACCTCTTTCTCCCGTATTACTGCACGCTTATCAAACCGCTTTCTCGCTTTTGCCAGAGCTAAATCTATCTTTGCCCAATCCCTGTCAAAGTAAATCTTTAAGGGGATCAGCGCAAAACCTTTCTGGCTAATCTTACCTATTAACTTTTTTATCTCTTTTGAGTCAAGTAACAGTTTTCTGGGCCGTGTCGGATTAAGTTCCCCTGCTCTGCTTTTCTCGTAGGGGCTTATGTGCATGCCCCAAAGCCAGAGCTCGCCGCCTTCTACCCTGGCAAAACTATCCCTTAAATTCACCCTACCAAGCCGGACAGATTTTACCTCAGCTCCCTCGAGCATTATCCCGGCTTTATAAACTTCGATAATCTCGTAGTCATGCCTTGCACGTCTGTTTTCCGCTATCAGCTTATAGTATTTGGGCATCTAGCCCGCACCTCTGCTTGAGTGAGGTTAGGATAGCACACTGATTTTTTGTTTTCAAGGCACGTAAAAGCAACAAAAAAGGAGTAATAAAAATTACCCCTTAAGATCTTCTTTTTATGAAATTCTAGGGACTACGAAACTTCTGTTACTATCACCTTTGCGAGTTCCTGAGCTGCATTTTGTTCTGGCTCATTCAACTGCCTTCCAAGGAGACCAACATAAAAGGCATCGATCTCTCTTCTTGCTTCTGCTACCAATGCTTCCTTAGTATATGTAACCTCTAATCTTGTAACTTGAGAAACTTGAGAAGCCTGCTTTGCTGCAACCTGCTCAGCCTTTGCAGATTCCTGTCTCAGAACCTCTTTCATCTCTGGTGCATATTTTATAATTCTTTCGATCCCAATTCGACTGACCATTTTCTCTCCTTATTTAAAGGAAGGGGAAGAGACTTGTCCGCCGAAGTCCGTAGGACGTAGGCGGATCAATTCGAAACTTTCGTAATTTTGTGGCACGTACCACTTCTTTCCCCTTCCTGTA
>JAUWWO010000114.1 GCA_030616825.1 Candidatus Margulisiibacteriota bacterium
CATACTTCCCCCGCGCACCCCATCGATCTTTTCGATCTCACCTTGCCTTTTGGTTCCCCTTTCATGTTTGCTTTTCTCTTCTAGTATCATCTCTGCGGTCTTTATCGCAGTACCAGAAGGAGAATCTGCTTTGCGATCGTGATGTGGCTCTATGATCTCCACGTTGGGGAGGTGCTTTGAAGCCTCTCTTGCAAAACGCATCATGAGCACTGCACCAATTGCAAAATTCGGAGCAATTAAACAATTTACTCCATTCTTTTTACAGAGTTCTTCTGCCTCTCTAAGACCCTCCTCAGCTATACCCGTTGTGCCAACAACCGCATGAACTTTTGCGCACAGAATCTTTCTTATGTTATCCATGGCCACATTGGGATGTGTAAAATCAACCACAACATCGGGCTTGCTGGATTTAATTGCGGCCTCCAGGTCTTTTGAAATCTCAATGCCGGCAGGCTTGATCCCAACGAGCGTGCCAGCGTCAATTCCAACCTCAACAATATCAACTGCTCCGGTAACTTCGAGATCTGCCTCAGCCTTTATTGCTTTGACTGCCTCTCTTCCCATCCTCCCGGCAGCACCATTTATTAAAACTTTTATTTTTGCCATTTTACCCTCCTACCCGATTAACGATTAAACAGTTTTCGATTTTCGATTACATTCCGGTATGCCCAAATCCTCCTTCGCTCCTTCTACTTTCGGGAAGCTCGGGAACCTCTTCCAACTCTGCCTTAATTACTTCCTTTATAACCATTTGCGCTATCCTGTCACCGCGTTTAACCACAAATGGCTTAGTGTCGTGATTTACAAGGATTACTCCCACTTCCCCCCGGTAATCCGCATCAATGGTCCCTGGTGCATTGAGCACTGATATACCGCTCTTTATCGCCAGCCCACTTCGTGGCCTCACCTGCGCCTCATATCCTTCTGGAATAGCAATTGAAATCCCCGTCGGGATCAAGAACCGCTCCCCACTTTTAATTGTTACAGAACGGCCCACAGCAGCAAAGAGATCCATGCCAGCTGCGTGGCTACTCATGTACTTTGGAAGTGGAAGCCCATCCCCGTGCGGTAACCTTTTTACTTTTATCTTTATCATCGGCAAGCCCCAAACTATTTTAATTTCAATTCCTTGATCGGCTCCTCACCCTCCTTAAAATCCCCTATCATTGCCAGAGACAGATATTCGTCTTTCAGATATTCATTGGCTAATCTAATTATATCATCACGTGTTACCTTATCAACTTTAGAAAAGACTTCGTCAATCGTCAGCATCCGTCCATAATAGAATTCGGACCTGGACACCCAACCCATCCGGCTGGAGGTGGATTCAAGCCCTAACACAAGTGAACCTTTGACATACTCCTTGGCCCGCTTAAGCTCCTCCTCGGTTACCCCTTCTTTTTTAGTTTTGGAAAATTCACACAAGATAAGATCTATAACCTTCTTATAGTTCTTCATGCTTGTTCCCGAATTCACACTCCATATCCCAAAATCCGTGAACGGACTGGCAGAACTATAAATGGAATAAGCAAGTCCTCTTTTCTCTCTGACCTCTTGAAAAAGCCTTGAACTCATGCTTCCACCAAGGATGTTATCCATGGCAAGGAACGAATACCTTGCTTTATCCAGCTGCGAGACGGCTTTCGTCCCAAGACAGATGTGCACCTGCTCTGTTTTCTTTCGTTTAATCTTTATCGCCTTCTTAATCTCTGGAGGGAGTAGCTTTGCAGGTTCTTCACCCTTTTTGAGCGCCCCAAAAAGAGGTTCGAATTTCCTTAAGACCTCATCATGCTCAATGTTTCCAGCAACGGCGATTATTATCTTCTCTGGCGTGTAAAGTCTTCCCTTGAAATCAAGCATCATTTGTCTGGAGAAAGACTTGACAGTATCTATTCGTCCAATTGTGGGCCTGCCCATTGGATGTCCACCCAAGATCGTTTCCGCAAAAAGATCGTGGATGAGTTCCTCAGGGGTATCCTCATACATCTTTATTTCTTCCAAGATCACGCCACGCTCGAGTTCTATTTCCTTCGGGTCAAAAAGCGAATTAAGAAATATATCCGTGAGTACGGAAAGGGCTATATCAATATGTTCGTCCAGAATAATACTGTAGTAAAGAGTGCTTTCCTTTCCTGTTGCCGCGTTTATCCTCCCCCCAACTGCATCCAGTTCTTTGGCAATCTGGAAAGCATTCCTTGTAGGCGTACCCTTAAATATCATATGTTCTACAAAGTGCGATATTCCAGATTCGTCCTCCCTTTCGTTCCCTGAGCCTGCCCGGACCAATATCCCAACAGAAATAGAACGCATTTCCCTTACTTTATCCGTAAGTATCCTTAGCCCATTTGGCAGAACCGATTTTTTGCATTTAGGTATTTTCGGGTGCCTTTTCATTTAATCAAACCTCTTACTTATATAAACCCTTCTTTTTTATGTACTGCAGGATCTTTTTCGGAAGCATCCTGTCCACGGATTTTTCATTCTTTAGTTTCTTCCTAATTTTGGTTGAGGAGATGTCGAAACTTGTTTCGATCAAATGAATTTTCTTCATGTTATCCTTTAGCGGTGGGAACTTCATAAGTCTCCTAAAAGTCCTAACCTTCGTCCCTGGCCGCGTGGCAACTATAAACTGACAAAGGCGAAAAAGCTCCAATGGTTTTTTCCATGAGAGGATATCGTTTATAGAGTCCATCCCCATTATATAATAAAGTCCTGCCGCAGCTCCAAACTCATCTTTGAGCTCATTAAATGTATCCACAGCATATGAGTACCCTGCCCTATTGAGCTCAATCTTGGAAATGGAAAAATGTGGATTGCCCTGAATTGCAAGCTTTATCATGCACAGTCTATCCTCTTTTGCCGCTAAATCCTGGTGCGTCTTGTGCGGTGGAAGCCCTGATGGAACAAAGACAATCTTATCCAGATCGAATTCCTTGAGTACTATCTCGGCAATTCGGAGATGTCCTTTGTGGATCGGATTGAACGTCCCGCCTAATATTCCTATCTTTTTCATAGATTTTCCAGTTCTTCCCTAACTACTGGTTACTTTATAATACGGATCTGCCCGTTTCCATGGATTACATATTTATAGGAAGTAAGCTCGGGCAGTCCCATGGGGCCTCTAGCATGAAGCTTTTGCGTGGATATCCCTATCTCCGCGCCAAATCCAAACTCGA
>JAUWWO010000007.1 GCA_030616825.1 Candidatus Margulisiibacteriota bacterium
ATCATATTCCAGTCTTCTCAAGACAATACCCTCAAACTTTTTTGGCATTCTTTGAGAAGAGGAAAGATTCACATTTAAGCCCATGAAGAAATTGCCATGATCAAAGTTCCCTTCCCAAAAAAGAGAAGGAATCTCAACACTCTCAATCCTAAAGATGCCAGCTGAGAGCGAACTATAAAATAACTTATGTGTCTCCGCAGAAAGTGAAGCTCTTGGAATAGCGAGAATAATCAAAAGCAGAAAAAGAAGAACAAAAATCCGGGATTTATCTATCACGAAGTCCCCTCAATGTCTAAAATGTCTTCTGCCTGTAAAGACCATGGCAATGCCTTTTTCATTTGCTGCCTGAATAACCTCTGCGTCACGGATAGAACCACCGGGCTGGATGATCGCCCGAATCCCTGCCTTTGCCGCCAGATCAATCGAGTCCCTAAATGGGAAGAAGGCATCAGAGGCAAGGACGGAACGCCTGACTTTGGACCCGGCCTTCCTTATGGCAATATCCGCAGCATCAACTCGCGACATCTGCCCTGCTCCTATTCCTAAAGTCTTTCCATTTTTGGCAACAACTATGGCGTTTGACTTTACATGTTTCACAACTCCCCAGGCAAAAATAAGGTCTCTTATCTCAAGAAGAGAAGGTTCCTTCTTTGTCACACCCCTCATTTCATCGGGAGATATTTTCAAAGCGTCCTCTTCCTGAACAAGGAGACCGCCGCTTACCCTCTTATAATCTAGACCAGCAAGAGGGGCGTACACGGAATCCTTCCCCATCTCCATGATTCTTAAGTTCTTCTTTTTGCCTAAATCTCTCAGTGCTGCCTTGCTGAAGCTTGGTGCTATAACTGCCTCGATGAATATTGGTGCAATTTCTTTCGCAGTCTTAAAGTCTATCTCTCGATTTGCAGCCACAATACCTCCAAAAGCCGATAAGGGGTCTCCTGCATAAGCTTTCTTGAATGCCGAATGAATATCCCGAGCAGTACCAACCCCACATGGATTGGTATGCTTGATAATGACCACTGTGGGATCAGAAAAATAATTAACTATCTTCCATGCGGAATCAAGGTCAATTATATTATTAAACGATAGTTCTTTCCCGTGAAGCTGTCTTGCAGAAGTGATCCCATATCCCTTTGCTCCTCGCTCGCTATAAAATGCCGCTGTCTGGTGTGGGTTCTCTCCATATCTTAAATCCTGAATCTTCTCAATAAAGATATCCAGCTCGCGAGGAAGGACAAGCTTCTCCTCCTTTGGAGCTCTTCCCTTAAAATAGAGAGAGATCAGGGTATCATACCTTTTCGTGTGGGAGAAGGCCTTATATGCTAGCTCTTCCTTAAGCGCGAGACTTAGTTTTCCTTTTTTCTTCTTTAACTCGGCAAGCACTCTCTCGTAGTCTGCAGGATCAACTATTATAGCAACATCCTTGTAGTTTTTTGCTGCAGCGCGAACCATTGTTGGGCCCCCGATATCAATGTTCTCCACAGCCTGTTCGTGGGTAAACCTGGGCTTGGATATAACCTCTTCAAATGGGTATAGGTTACAAACCACTATATCTATGGGGTTTATATTAAATTTTTTCAGGTCCTTAATATGGGATTTCTTCCCTCGGTCCGCAAGTATTCCAGCATGAATGACTGGATGAAGGCTCTTCACCCGTCCATCAAGCATCTTGGGATAACCGGTTAACTCCTCCACGCCGATAACCTTTATCCTTCTTCTCTTCAGGTAATCAGCCGTACCACCAGTAGAGATTATAGTAAAACCAAGGGCCTTAAGCCCTCTTGCAAATTTATCCACGTCAGTCTTATTTGAAACACTAATTAGCGCAAAATGTTTTTTCTTTGCCAAGCTACACCACCCTCTTTCAAAAAATTCTAGGGATGGGAAGCAGAGACCCTGACCCTCCGTCCTTCTATTTTTAACCTGTCCTCAGCAAAAAGCCGTATAGCCTGAACATATATCTTATGTTCCTGCTCAAGAATTCGCTCAGAGAGAGATTCCTCTGTATCATGTTCCAGCACAGGAACAGCCATCTGAATTATTATAGGGCCAGTGTCAGTCCCTTCGTCAATAAAATGGACAGTACAGCCAGAGACTTTAACGCCATAATCCAATGTTTTCTTCTGCACATGGAGTCCTGGAAAAGAAGGAAGAAGTGCTGGGTGGATATTCATCATCCTGCCTTTATATTGTTTTAAGAGTGTTGGCCCAACGATTTTCATATACCCAGCAAGACAGATCAGATCAACTTTCTTTTGCTTTAAAACTTTCGATATTGCTTTCTCATATTCTTCTTTGTCCCTAAACTTCTTAAGTTCAAAAACCTGTGCCTCGATTTTATGTTTTTTAGCTCTCTCAAGCGCATAGGCATCGAGTTTGTCGCTTATAACGAGCTCAATCTTAGCATCGAGTTCCTTACGCTCTATTGCGTCTATTATGGCCTGGAGGTTTGACCCTCGGCCTGAGACAAGGACTGCAAGTTTTATCATCTTATAGCAACTCTCCCTTTACCCTTTGCGCCTACAACCTCCCCTATCACAAATGCTTTTTCTCTACTTGCCTTCAACACCTTTAAAGAGCCCTTAACATCTTTCTTCCCTACCACCACAACCATCCCAACCCCCATATTAAACGTCTTGAACATCTCATTTTTTGAAATTCTGCCGAACTTCTGTATCACCAAAAATATCGGATTCGGCATCCAGCAAGCTGAATCAATAACCGCTCCTACACCTTTAGGAAGGATCCTGCCCAGTTTCTCACCAAAACTTCCCCCGGTGATGTGAGCAATTCCTTTTACTTTAACTTTCTTGATTAGCTTTAAAATCGACTGCGCATAAATTTTGGTCGGCCGGAGGAGTTCTTCTCCAATTGTGCACCCAGTGTCTTGAAGATAATCAGTGATTTTCATCCTTCCCATCTCAAAAAGAACTTTTCTTGCAAGAGTGTATCCATTGCTGTGGAGTCCAGAAGATCTAAGGCCAATAATTACATCTCCAGGTTTAATCTTTCTCCCATCTATGACCTTATCCTTTTCAATGATCCCAACTGCAAAACCAGCAAGATCATACTCTCCAGGTGAATACATATCACCTAACTCCGCTGTTTCTCCACCAAGGAGATCGCATCCTGCGAGTTTGCAGCCTTTGATAATTCCCTTGAGAAGTCCCTTCATAACAGAGGACTCAATTTTATGACATGCAATGTAATCCACAAAATAAAGAGGTTTTGCCCCACACCGGACTAAGTCATCCACATTCATTGCTACAAGATCAATCCCAACTGTATCGTGTTTCCCGGCCATAAACGCGACCTTGAGCTTTGTCCCCACCCCATCTGCACAGGAAACAAGTAAAGGTTTTCTGTATTTTTTAAGGTCCAAAGAAAAAAGCCCCCCTATACCCCCAAAGCTTTTGACAACAGCCTTTGATGGCTTAGCAAGGCGTTTTACAACATCCACTACTTTATAGCCGGATTTGATATCAACACCGGCACTTTTGTAGGTTATTGGCATCATTTACAAATCTCCACCAATCTCTACAAATCTCTATGAATCTCTATAAATCCCTCAATCACTACCTCGCGCTTTCAGCTGTAGCTATACCATAGTACACATCGCCACCGCGAAGGTCCACGAAAAATCTGCAGTCCTTATTGGTGCACGCCCAGGCTTTATATCTTATTGAAACAGCGTTGTTGCTAAAATCAGAAAGTGGAACAAGTTCTCCTTTTCCACATTTCTGACATTTTGGATAACAACCACATCCCTCAGCCACGTTACTTCCCCTCCTTTCTATTCTCCGACTACCTGCACAACCACTTCCCTTGACCTTGGTCTCGTATCATGATCTATCACAACTATCTGCTGCCAGGTTCCAAGGGTCAGCTCCCCCGCTACGATTGGTACAGTTAAAGAGGAGCCGATAAACGAAGCCCTCAAGTGAGAATGCCCATTGCCGTCACCCCAGGTTGCATTGTGCGCCCAGTTAACGCTTGAAGGAATGATTTTCTCAAGAGCAGATTTCACATCCTTGACCAGACCGGGTTCGTACTCAATAGTAGTTACAGAAGCAGTGGAACCTACAACAAAAATAGTCGCAGTACCGGATTTGACTCCTGATTCGGAGAGAGCATCCTCCACCCTTCCCGTTATATCAGTAACGTCATCGCGACCTTTGGTTTGAAACTTGATCCTTTTGGTAAACACAGTCAATTTAGGCTCCATGTTGAATCCGCTTTTTTACTTCTTCCAATACCTCTTCTTTCTTAACCAATTTCGTCTCCCCTGTTGCTCTCAGTTTTATCTCAACTTTTCCCTGAGCAAGGCCTTTAGGACCAATTATGACTTTAATTGGGATACCTATTAAATCGACATCTTTTAATCTAACCCCGATTCGCTCGTCTCTGTCATCAAGCAAAACCTCGATCCCTTCCTCGAATAAATTCTCATATACTTCCGTAGCGATATTCTTCTGGTCTTTCTCGGAAACATTTACTGGCACTACCACAACATGATATGGAGCAATAGAGATGGGCCATATTATTCCATCCTTATCATTACTTTGCTCAATGGCTGCTGCTGCAGTACGTCCAACACCGATGCCGTAGCAGCCCATTACGCATGGCTTCTCTTTGCCCTCCTCGCTCAGGAAAGTCGCTTTCATCTTATCGCTGTATTTTGTGCCTAGTTTAAATATATGCCCAACCTCTATCCCTCTTGTCATCACAAGATGCCCTTCATCACAAACCGGACACAGATCTCCCACTTGGGCTAATCTCAAGTCCTCAACCATATCCGCTTTATAATCCCTGTCGTATTTCACGTATATTATATGCATATCAGCTTTATTCGCTCCGGCAACTCCATCTTCAATCCCAACCACGCTTCTGTCAGCGATTAGCTTTATCTTCTTCAGCCCCACAGGGCCGGAGAAACCAACTGGCGCTCCTGTGACTTTCTTGATTAATTCCGCATCGGCAAGTTTTACGTTCTCGGTCTTTAAGAGCTTCTTGAGTTTCACTTCGTTTAAGGAGTGATCTCCCCGGATGAGAACCGCAATCGGCTTCCCCTCAACTTCGTGGATAAGAGTTTTTATCATTCGCTTTGGTTCGACTTTCAAAAACTCTTGCAGTTGTTCGATAGTCTTAATATTCGGAGTTTTAACTTTCTCTATTTTTGGAATTTTCCCCTTTTCCATCTTCCCTTTTCCCTTATCCCTCACCTTGAATCTCGCCATTTCATGACTCGCTGCATATTCACACTTATCGCAGTGCATTATTTCGTCTTCTCCGGTCTCTGCCAAAACCATAAATTCCTGCGAGAACCCTCCTCCTATTGGACCTGGATCAGCTTCAACAACCTTATACTTCAGTCCACAGCGGCTGAATATCCTTCTATATGCCTCATCCATTTTTTTATAGCTAACACTAAGCCCTTCTTCGTCTTTATCAAAGCTATAGGCATCCTTCATCAGGAATTCCCTTCCACGCATTAGCCCAAAGCGGGGCCTTATCTCGTCTCTAAATTTTGTCTGGATCTGATAGAGGTTTAAGGGAAGCTGCCGGTAAGACCTGACTTCTTTGCGAACTAAATCGGTGATGATTTCTTCGTGGGTAGGACCTAAACAGAAGTTCCTATCATGGCGATCTTTTATCCTAATAAGCTCTTTGCCGTAGATATCCCAGCGGCCGGTCTCATGCCAGAGTTCTGCAGGAAGAAGAGCTGGAAGAAGAAGTTCCTGTGCACCCGCGCGGTCCATTTCCTCACGGATAATGTTTATTACTTTGTGTATAACCCGGAAACCTAATGGGAGTAATTCATATACCCCTGCAGCCAGCCTCCTGATCATCCCTGCTCGAAGCATTAATCTGTGACTTACTACTTCTGCTTCCGAAGGATCTTCTCGAAGAGTAGGTGCAAGTAATGCTGACAATTTCATATTTTCCCATCCACCCCACTATATATAACAAGCTGATTGTAGCACAAACAGTAATATTTTAAAGCATTTTATATTTATCGTCTATATGCAATTTTTGGCTTTAAAATAAGAAAATTTGACAATGCAATCGAAATCTATCCTGATTTCTGAAGAAGGATCTTTGGGAAGTCTGCTACAGAGAGGTACATTAGCTCAATGGACTTGAGCAGGGCTAGCCTATTAACCTTTATCCTTTCATCTTTATGCATCACAAGAATTTTCTCAAAGAATTCATCCACCGGCTTTGTAATCCTGCCGAGTTCCTTTAGCGCCTGCTCAATCTTTCCGCTGTCAATGGCCGACCCAACCTCCCAATTTACTTTAAGATATAGCTCATATAATGATTTTTCTTCCTTTTCTATAAAATCGGATTCAATAACCTGTTCTTTTGCTGCGGACCTTGCAATCCGGGAAACCCTGTCCGAAGTCATTATAATGCCTCTGAGAAGTTCACTCCCCAGATATTTCATAATTAACTTTGCCTTTTCATAAGCAAAGGTAACATCAGAAAAAGAAGCAAGCGAAGCATCAGCAACGTCGTAGCGCACGCCCTCAGAAAGCATTATTGCTCGAAGCCTCAGGGAAATAAATTCCAAAACCGCCCTTCTTATCCCAGAGAAGTTCTTATATCCCGTCTCTCCCTTTTTAAGGAGGTGTTCTAAAAATATAGGTTCATAAAGCTTATACGCCTTATCCGTAGCATTCTCCAAGGAAACAGGAAGTTTCTTCCCAAGTATGATCTCCACAATGCCATGTGCCTGGCGCCTAAGCGTATATGGATCCTCGGAACCAGAAGGTATCAGCCCAACACTGAAACAACCCACTATTGAATCGAGCTTGTCCGCTAAACTAACAATAGTACCAGGAACACTCGTGGGAAGACTATCCCCACTATAGCGGGGAAGATAATGTTCAAAAATCCCATTGGCAACAGACTTATCCTCTCCAGAGGCAAGAGCATACTCCCGGCCCATTATTCCCTGAAGTTCTGTGAATTCAAAAACCATCTTGGTTACAAGGTCGGCCTTGCAGAGCTCAGCGACCCTCCTGATATTTGCCTTCTCTGTCTCTTTGATCTTCAATTCTTTGGAAAGCCATAATGACAGCTCCATGATCCGGCTTATCTTATCGTACACAGTACCCAGCTTTTCATAGAACGCAACCTTCTTTAATTCCTCCACTCTGGACTTAAGAGGGATCTTTTTATCTTCATCAAAAAAGAACTTTGCATCAGAAAGTCTGGCTGAGAGCACTCTTTCGTTCCCTTCTGCAGTGGACTCTGCAATCGATCTTTTTGGGCAATCGGCTATAATCACAAAAGCAGGTTTAAGGTTGCCATCACTGTCTATTATAGGAAAGTATTTCTGATTCTTCTTCATTGTAGTAATTAGTATATCTTTAGGGAGATCAATATAGCGAGGATCGAACCTGCCAACTGCTCCTACTGGATATTCTACAAGATAGGTCACTTCTTCAAGTAAATCGTCTTCAATCAAGGCCTGGCCTTTTGCCCGCTTCGCTGCAGCCTTAACTTCTTTTTTTATCCATTCTTTTCTTTTAACCTGATCCAAAATCACACCATTTTTCGATAATATTGCCTCAAATGTAGACAGATCAGTTGGGGTTTTAATTTTTATGGGTTTAGTCCCACTAACGTAACGATGACCAAGTGTTGTATTGGAGGATTTAATGCCAGCCAGCTCAAAATTTATTACCTTTGAACCATAAATAGCCAAAACCCAATGTATCGGTCTAATAAATTTTAGATCACCAGAGCCCCATTTCATGCTCAGGGGAAGATACAGGGATGTTATTATCTTAGGAAAGACCTGAGATAAAACCTTTTCTGCGGGGAGACCTTTTACTTTTAGTGTGGCAAAAACATACTCTTTCCCGGCAATCCCCCTAGTAGTCAAATCTTTAATTTCTAAGCCCAAACTTTTTGCAAAACCTTTAGCTGCCTCAGTTGGTTTGCCCTGGGCATCAAATGCTCTTTCTTTGGGCGGACCTTTTTTCTCTTCAACAATATCATCCTGTTTTGAAGAAAGCCCTTCCACATAAAGCAGAAGCCTTCGTGCTGTACCAAATGTTTTTATGCCAGAAAATTTAAGTCTTGCACATTCAAGCTCTTTTTTGGCCTTATCCTTTAGGTCTTCAAGAAAGGAAGGCATAAACCGAGCAGGAATCTCTTCAGTCCCTATTTCAAGCAAGGCAGATGCACCCTTAACCTTTTTTACCACCTTTGCCACCTTTCAAAAGGGGATACCCTAACTCTTCTCTCTGTTCCAAGTAAAGCTTAGCGCAAGCCCTGGTAAGCTTTCTAGCTCGAAGAATATGGGCCATTCTGTCAGTTACCCCCAGTGCCCCACGAGAGTCTAGAATATTAAACGCATGTGAGCATTTAAGCGCATAATCATATGCAGGCCAGGCAAGTCCTTTTTTTATAAGCTGGAGGGCTTCCTTTTCGTAAATCCCAAACAACAGAGTTATTGCTTCGATATTCGCTTCATCAAAGTTATACTTACAGTTCTCTTTCTCGCTTTGAAGATGGATATCCCCATATTTGACCCCGTCTGTCCAGACGATATCGTAAATACTCGCAACCCTTTGTATGAACATTGCTATTCTTTCAAGGCCGTATGTGAGCTCGCAGCTTATTGGTTTAATAGACTGCCCTCCGCATTCCTGAAAGTAAGTAAATTGTGTTATCTCCATTCCTTCGGCCCATACCTCCCACCCTACACCCCATGCTCCAAGGGTTGGGGATTCCCAGTTATCTTCGATAAATCGAACGTCGTGTTTTGCTGGTTCAATACCGATGGCTCGCAGGCTGTCAAGATAGATATCCTGAACTTCAAGCGGGGAAGGCTTAAGTATCACTTGATACTGATAGTAACGAAATAACCTGTTGGGATTTTCTCCGTATCTACCGTCAGTGGGTCGTCTCACTG
>JAUWWO010000094.1 GCA_030616825.1 Candidatus Margulisiibacteriota bacterium
AGAGAGACCTTGGAAGATTCTCTAAGGGGCGCACGGCCTCAGCTCCATTCTCACCTACAATCAAAAGAAGCCCGCCGGATATCATCCTTCTATATTTACCGTCATATTTTTGACTCAGCGCAGTACTACGGGGTTTCCCCAACCCGGCTCTTATTTTGTTAAATGTTATCTTTGGCGCCATTTTATCTTCCTTCCTCTTTCTTGAAGCTCCAGTCAAAAGAGCCATCGGGTTGCTTCACAACCCATATTTCTTTCCCTGATTCAACAGCAGTAACCTTTGGAAGCTCCCTCTCTTCCCTCAAATCCTTATACCACTTGCTCTCAAAGGGGTAGATCTCTGTCCTTGTGGGTGAAAGGCCGGAGATAACCAGTCTATTTTTTTTAAATTTGATATCTCTTTCAAATTTGATATCGGTTGCATAATTTGGCCAGAGCATCTGTTTGGCTTCTTTTTCAGGTTCTAATAATACAAACCGATACCTATCATAAGGTTCAACACCAAAGTTCTCCCCATAATCGATCTCAAGCCACGTGCGTGCTCCAACAACAGTAGGAAAGACATCAAATTCAAGCTTATCTCCATCTATTTGGGGATGCATGTGAATTGGATAGGCAATTTCACCGAGTTTTTCACCATCTTTATCACAAACAACTATTGAATCCCTTTCTTTAGAAACTTCCCCATAGGAGATTCTCTTCCAGCCTTCGTCTTTAATCAAAGAGGAAATAACTGTTTCCCTACTGCCAAGTGGAATGTTAAATTTCTTCCCATTAAATCTATACTGCAAACCCATATAGGCATCTTGATATCTAATGTTTTTAATGTGCTTAGGGTTGCGCCTTTCTTTTTCTAAATTAGCAATATAAAATTCGGCAGTCCAGCTTTTATAACCAATGAGTCGAAGAACTCTATCTTTTTGCTCGGTGTAAGCAATCTCTGCCTGGTGGTCTATCGGAGAACTCAAATCTATATATGCCTCATCACTCACAAGAAATAGATCAGCAGGCATAAATGATACAAATCCTGGTTTATCCTTAACCCAGGGGAACTTACCTTTTTGACGACATTCCTCGGCAAAGTCTTTAAACTCTTTGCCATAATCTTTTATTCCCCAGTTTATGAAATTTTCCCTGAAACCCTCTGGTTCTGGCTGGCCCTCAACCCAGATGATCTTATCCTTTAGCTTCCCCTCTAAGCCTTCTCTCCATATTAATCTTCCTGGCTTTAAAACCTCCTCGCTGCTGTAGAAACCCTTAAGGGCGACCACTTTCCCCTTAATATTTAAAGGGATCTTTTCAAATTCCCTACCTTCTGGAATATTGTCAACAAACTCAATCTTATTGGAAGCTGATTGAGAGAGACCGAGAACAGATGCCAGACCCTCCCTTTCAACCCAAATAAACCTTTTCCCCTCATCTATATGGTTCCAATTGGGATTATCTATCCTTACAAGGAGGGAAGGTATGGCCTCGGGTTCAGCCAAGGTTCTTCTTGCATCGACCATCCACACATCGTATAGAAATTCTCCATTATGGGTTTGAGGGAATGCAAGGTTCCAGGTTTTTGTGGAAATCCTTTCATCACTTAAATACTGTCTTCTCAAAACGTAGTTCAAGCGAACACTATAAATCCCCAGAAACTGTTTATAAATCGCCTTTAATTCTTCTTCGGAGAGAGCTCCCGCCTCTGCCTTTTCTCTTAACAAAGCTCTCATCTCATAAAAGATATCTCCTTTAATCCTCAATGCATCATATGCCTGCCTGACAAAGGCCTGCTCTCCGGCAAGTTTAAAGTTCTCTTTCTCTGTACTCACCAATTTCTTTAACCTCGAAATAAAACAGTCTGGATCATCCCCGGAATACAGGCGACCCAATTCTTCAAATACTTTAGCTAAGTTTAAGTACCCTTCTTTTAAATTAGCAGGGGTCTTCATATATTCTGTTTTAAACTTATTGTATATTTCTGCCTGCCAGTTTCTAATTAAGTCATGCACCTCTTCTGCTGCTTTTATCTGCTTTAAACTATCAATATCCTGATAGGGATTTAATTCCCCGCAGAGATTGTGTTCCATGTTAGGGTAAGAGGTCAGGAGCACATTCAATATTTTTGAAAAATTCCTATCCTCGTCTTTAACATAAGCAACAAGTCTGGCTATCCTTCCCTCAAGCTTCCCCTTGAAGGCATCAGATATCAGGGGATCAGCAGGGTTAAACAGAGCACGAATGTTTTCTAATGCTGAGCCCATCCCGTGGACACTTGAGTGATAATCCGCAAAAAGCGCCCAGCCGCCAATGTACAGGGTTGCGTAGTGCCAAAAAAGCGAGGAATCCAATGTTAGAGTTAAACCAAGAAAAGGAATATACTTCAATACACTGTTCATCACATCATAGCTTAGTTGTGCAAATATGGGAGAGTTCTCCTTAAACTTTTGATAAGTTTTCTCAGCTAGCTCTCTGCCAACTCTCTTCAAGCCCATACCCAATGGAACAGAAGCTAAAAGCAGTGGCAGTCCTTGTGGAATACCTAAAATTAAACCTCCCGTATATCCGACAATAGCTGCGTACATCAGCGTCCTGTAAGTCAGATAATGGAGCTCAGTAGCTATTGTTAAATGGCTGGCCACAATAGTCTTTTTCAAGAATTTATCTGGATAGGGTTTCAGCGATCCCTCCTGCGAAGATTTGGCGGCCTTGATATCCCTCTTCATTTTATATACAGCAATGCCAGAAAGCGCGGCAGCAAGGCCAAGAGGAACTTTCCAGCTTACATACTGGAAGAGAGAATTAAAATCGAAACTGACACCCAGAGTTAAATGTGAACCATATAGAAGCAAACCAGTTGCGGTAAAGGGTAGTGATTTCTCCGCAACATGGAAAACCTTCTTCAAGGTGGAATGGGGATTTTTTACTGCTGTCTTCGCATAACGTGCTGCCACACCAACAGCAGCCAGTCCTCCAAGAATATAGGGAAGCGGATTATCCAGTACAGATGAGATCGCAGATGTTGCCGCAAACGCTGTCCCTTCTCCAAACAGGA
Source organism: Candidatus Margulisiibacteriota bacterium (assembly GCA_030616825.1). The sequence goes on from JAUWWO010000094.1 coordinate 3,038, forward strand.
AAAGCGTAGAAACTGCTGCAATAGATCCTATAAGAGTTGTTTTTGAAAATCCATTCTCAGGAATCATCCAGGATATAGAAGCTTTTATAGAATCTTTTATTTTCGGGAGAACCTCACCTGAACCAGGAAAAAGTTTGCTCACAGAATCTGTAACCTTCGCACTTATTCGTTTGGACAACGTTGTTGAGTCAATCTCTGTCGGATTACTTGTGGCAAAAGATTCGTTAAGGAGCTCGAGTCGGGACTGGGAAGCCGCAGAATTATTTAAAGAAGAAGTAATTTCACTGATCTTTTCACCAAGTGCTGCACTTGTATCAACTTGACGGAGAGATTTAGTTTTTAAAACCTGGTGGAGAAAAGGAATTTTATCTAACTTAGGAGCTGCTAAAATATTTTGGGGGCTTACTCTTTTAGCGTTGACTCCGTGAGGAGCCATATTGGACATAAACTGTGCCTTCGGCTTTATACTAAAACCATTTGTATTCAGGCGGCCAGACTTTGCAAACTGGGACACATCACTCGCCTCCAATCCCGGAGGTTAGATATAAAAAACCTCTCTGTTCGGGGATTTCGTCGAGTTTCACTAATTATCTTAAAATTCAATAAGGTACGACAAAACCCCCTCATATATATATCGACAATTTTTAAGCGAAATTTCATTTAAAACCCCAAAAATTTATTTTGGAGACCCTCTCTTCTCGGAACCAAAGATCAAATCAAGACACTGGAGCATGATTGACTGATCATAGTAGTAATCCTTGGCCCCCATCCACTCTCCAAAAAACTTC